>JBFGLA010000186.1:0-5675 GCA_041576355.1 Burkholderiales bacterium | reverse complement strand
GAGAAGGAATTTGTCACCGGCAACAACGACGCCGACGGGGTCTACCTGATCCACTGGGCGCGCCGCAACGTGGTGGGTGCTGACGAGGCGCACCTGAGGGCGAAGCTCGCCGAGTGGGGCGGCAACGCCTCGGGGGTGAACGTCGCCAACATAGACAACCTGGGCAACGTGCACCCGGACACGATGTGGTGGGACCTGACGCTCGGCAATGTGCGCGAGCGGCCTTTCTCGGATATCTGGACCGACACGTCGCACCCGATCCTCGCCGGGCTCAAGGCGCGGCCGCGGCGGATCAAGGGGCGTTGCGGCGAGTGCTCGTTCTTCGACGTTTGCGGCGGCAACACGCGCGTGCGGGCGTTGAAGCTCACCGGCGATCCGTGGCAGGAGGACCCCGCGTGCTACCTCGACGACGAGGAGATCGGCGCGGCTCCGGGCCGCGCGCGGGTCGAGCTGACGCCTTTTCGCAGCCGCCCGAAGCGGGAAACCGCGTGATCAGGGTTGCGGCGGCGGCGCTGGCCGCGCTCGGCGTCGCGCTCGCGGCGCGGGCGGAGACGGTCGCGGTGGAGAAGCTCTACGCGCAGCACTGCGCGGCCTGCCACGGCGCCGCACGGCTCGGCGGCATGGGGCCCGCGCTGCTGCCGGAAAGTCTCGCGCGGCTGAGAAAGAACGAGGCGCGTGCGGTGATCCTCGACAGCCGCGCAGGCGTGCAGATGCCCGCGTTTCGCGAGCTGCTCGCGGCGGCGGAAGTCGAGCGGCTCGTGGAATGGATCTACACGCCGGTCTCGGCGGCGCCCGTGTGGGGCGAGCCCGAGATCCGCGCTTCGCGTCTCGTGCATCAGGCGGCGCCGCTCCCCGCCAAGCCGAAGTTCGCCGCCGATCCGATGAATCTGTTCATCGTGGTCGAGGGGGGCGATCATCACGTCACCATCCTCGACGGCGACAAGCTCGAGCCGATCCACCGCTTCGCTTCGCGTTATGCGCTGCACGGTGGGCCCAAGTTCACGCCCGACGGGCGCTATGTCTACTTCGCCTCGCGCGACGGCTGGATCTCGAAGTTCGACCTGTGGAACCTTGCGCTGGTTGCCGAGGTGCGCGCGGGAATCAACACCCGGAACGCCGCGGTCTCTGCCGACGACAAGTACGTGATGATCGCCAACACCCTACCGCATTCGATCGTCGTGCTCGACTCCGCGCTCGAGCTGGTGAAGATCATCCCGGTGCTCGACAAGGACGGAAAGAGAAGCTCGCGCGTCTCGGCGGTCTACGACGCCGCGCCGCGCAAGAGCTTCGTCGCCGCGCTGCGAGACGTTCCCGAGGTGTGGGAGATTTCCTACGACCCGAACGTGCCCGAGATCGCGCTCGGCACCGTGCACGACTACCGCTACCGCGAAGGCGCCTTCATTCCCGGCTTTCTCAACCCGCGGCGCACGATCCTGGATGATGTGCTGGAAGATTTCTTCTTCACGCGCGACTACCGCCAGGTGATGGGCGCCGCGCGGGAGGGCAAACGCGGACAGGTCGTGCAGCTCGATGTGCGGCGCCGGATCGCGACCGTCGATCTGCCCGGGCTGCCGCACCTGGGCTCGGGCATCACCTGGGAATGGCGCGGCCGGCGCGTGCTCGCGACGCCGAACCTGCGTGAAGGAGTCGTGAGCGTGATCGACGTCGAGACCTGGAAAACGGTGAAAGAGATTTCGACCCTCGGGCCGGGGTTCTTCCTGCGTAGCCATGAAAACACGCGCTATGCCTGGGTCGATTCGATGATGAGCGCGAAGCACAAGGATACGCTCCAGGTGATCGACAAGGACACGCTCGAGGTGGTGGCGAAGCTCACGCCCGAGCCGGGCAAGACGCTCGCCCACGTCGAGTTCGACCGCTACGGGCGATACGTTCTGGCGAGCTTGTGGGAAATGGACGGCGCGATCATCGTCTTCGACGCCAAGACGCTCGCGGAGGTCAAGCGCCTGCCGATGAAGAAGCCGATCGGCAAGTACAATGTGTACAACAAGGTCAACCGCTCCGATGGCACGAGCCACTGACACCCAGGCCGCGGAAAACGGCAGCGGCGGCGCGCCGCGCCGCGCTCGCACCGGCATCAAGGCGCAGGCCTTCCTCGCCAACCTGCCGATGTTCAGCGAGATGAGCGTCGCCGAGCTCGACCGCATCGCCGCGCACACGCAGATCGTCCACGCCGGGAAAGGCGAGACGGTGTGCGAGACCGGCGACCCGTGCAACGGGTTTCACATCGTCGTCTACGGCCAGGTGAAGCTCGGCTTCACCTCGCCCCAGGGGGTCGAGAAGGTGGTCGAGATCATCCGACCGGGGCAGAGCTTCGGCGAGGCGCTGATGTTCCTCGACAAGCCGTACATCGTCTTCGCCCAGGCGCTCGCCGATTCGATGCTGCTGCACGTCTCCAAGCATGCCGTGTTCGAGGAGCTCGGGCGCGATCCCCTGTTCGCACGCCGCATGCTTTCGGGCCTGTCGCGCCGGCTGCACGGCCTGGTGCGCGACGTCGAGGCTTATACGCTGCGCTCGGGGCAGGAGCGCGTCATCGGCTACCTGCTCGCCGACCTGCCGGAGAACGGCCCGATGGAAGTGGAGCTGAGCGCGGGCAAGAGCGTCATCGCCTCGCGCCTCAACATGACGCCGGAGCACTTCTCGCGCATCCTGCACGACCTCAGCGCGTCCGGACTCATCGCGGTGGAAGGGCGCATCGTGCGTATCCTCGATCTCGAGCGGCTCAAGGGCTCGAGCACGTAGCTGCTCACCTGTCGCGCGCAGGTGACGCGCGCGCACGTGATCGAATCGACACCCGGGCGCCGAAAGTCGCGCCGTCCGTGACGTATTCCTCGCTCGTCGATTTTATCTAGCCTTTTTCTGTAATAGCATTCGCACGCGGTTAATTGAACAGGGATTTTCGGGACTCGACCGCGGCCGATCGGAGTGACGGCCAGGTCTCGACAATGAAGCAAGAACACAGAGGAGCATCACATGTTGAGCGCAATTCGCGTCGCGGTCGCGGCAGTGCTGGCGATGGGGATCGTATCCGTTGCGTCGGCGCAGGCGAGGAAGCCGGCGAGCCCGCCGCCGAGCCAGCAGCAGTCGTCGGGGTTTGATGCCAAGAAAATCTTTTTCGGCGGCGGCATCGGCTTTAACGAGATCTCGGGATTCGACAAGGGCACCGGTTACCAGTTCTTCGGCGGCTACGGATTCGGCCAGGTCGCGAAGGATGTCTACCTCGACGCCGAGGTCGGGTACATGGACACCGGCAAGATGGAGCGAGAGGTCTGTCTCCCGTTCTTCGGGTGCAGCAAGGTTGACGCCAAGGCGAAGGGCCTGTGGGCGAACGCCGTTGGACGCCTCATGGTCGCCCCGAACATCGAATTGCTCGGGCGTGCGGGACTCGACTTCGGCGACGACGACGGGTTCATGTTCGGCATCGGCGCCGGATACCACATCAACCGGAACATGAAGGTGCGATTCGAGATCGTCGAGCGCGACACCGTCAGCTCGATGCAGTTCAACTTCGTCTACACGCCCTGACAAACGCCGCTACGGCGGCGCGAATGACGACAGGCACCGGCGCTCCCGGTGCCTGTTTTCTTTTGTGCGCCCGTCGCGCCGGAATTGCCGAATTGTTGATCCAGGTCTCCTTTCGCGGCCTGAGGTGCGCGCGGCAGATTCTAGAATCCCCCGATGGAGCTGGTCTGCCCGGCCGGCGGTTTGCCGGCGCTGAAAGCCGCGGTCGACAACGGCGCGGATTGCGTCTATCTCGGGTTGCGGGATAGCACCAACGCGCGCAACTTCGCCGGACTGAATTTCGACGAGCTCTCGCTCGCCGAAGGGATCGCGTATGCGCACGCCCGGCGCAAGAAAGTCCTGCTCGCGGTCAATACCTATCCTCAGGCATCGAGCTGGGAGCGCTGGACGCGGGCGCTGGACCGGGCGGCGGCGCTCGATATCGACGCCGTGATCGTCGCCGATGCCGGCTTGATGGGGTATGCGAAGCAGGAGCATCCGAACCTCGCGCTGCATCTGTCCGTGCAGGGCTCGGCGACGAGCTACGAGGCGATCAATTTCTTCCACGAGCGCTTCGGCGTGAAGCGCGCGGTGCTGCCGCGCGTGCTCTCGCTCGCCCAGGTCGAGCAGGTCGTGCGGCGCACGCCGGTGCCGATCGAGGTATTCGGCTTCGGCGGCCTGTGCGTGATGGTCGAGGGACGCTGCGCGCTCTCGGCGTACGCGTGCGGCGAGTCGCCGAACACCGCCGGCGCGTGCTCACCGGCGCGCGCGGTGCGCTGGGAGGAGACCCCGGCCGGGCTCGAGTCGCGGCTGAACGGGGTGCTGATCGACCGCTACGCGCGCGGCGAGCGCGCCGCGTACCCGACGCTGTGCAAGGGGCGCTTCTCCGTCGAAGGCGAGTCGTACTACGCCATCGAGGAGCCGGCGAGCCTGAATGCGCTCGAGCTGTTGCCGCGCTTTCTCGAGATCGGAATCGCCGCAGTGAAGATCGAGGGGCGCCAGAGGAGCCCGGCGTACGTCGCCCAGGTGACGCGCGTCTGGCGCGAGGCGATCGACGCCGTGCGCGTGGAGCGCGAGCGCTTCACGGCACGCGCGGCGTGGATCGCCGCGCTCGATCGGCACGCCGAAGGCAGCCAGCACACGCTCGGCGCCTACAGCCGGCCCTGGAAATGAGGCCGAGGTGAGCCCGGTCCCGCAGACCCACCGCCTCAAGCTCGCGGTAGGCCCGCTTCTCTACTGCTGGCCGCGCGATCGCGTGCTCGCCTTCTACGACGAGATCGCGGATTCGGCCGCCGACGTGGTGTATCTGGGCGAGGTCGTGTGCTCGCGCCGCCACGAGCTGGGTTTCGAAGGCTGGGTTGGGATCGGCGAGCGCTTGGCCGCGGCGGGCAAGGAAGTCGTCCTCTCGGCGCAGGCGCTCACCGAATCGGAGGGCGATCTGAAGCTCGTTCGCCGCGTCGCCGGCAACGGCCGCTGGCGCGTCGAAGCAAACGACATGGGCGCGGTGCGCATGCTCGCGGGCCACCCGGGATGGGTCGCCGGGCCGCACCTCAACGTCTACAACCCGAGCACGCTCGCGCTGCTTGCCGGGCTGGGGGCGACGCGCTGGGTCGCGCCTTTCGAGGTTGCGCGCGATTCTCTGGCCGGCACGCTCTCGGAGCGCCCGGCCGGAGTCGAGGTCGAGATCTTCGCCTACGGACGGTTGCCGCTCGCGCTCTCGGCGCGCTGCTTCACTGCGCGCCGCTTCAACCTCCAGAAAGAGAATTGCGGCTTTCGCTGCATCGAGTTTCCCGACGGCATGCTGCTGCGCACGCGCGAGGGCGAGCCGTTTCTCGCGCTGAACGGGATCCAGACCCAGTCGGCGCGGATCTACAACCTCGCGGGCGAGATCGCCGCGGCGCGCGAGATCGGTGTCGATTGTCTGCGGGTGAGCCCGCAGTCGCAGGGCACGGTGGAAGCGCTGCGCATCCTGCGCGCCGCCTGCGACGGAACGCTGGCTGGGGATACTGCACGCTCTGCGGTCGAGCGGCTGATGCCGGATGCGCCCTGCGACGGCTTCTGGCACGGCAGGCCCGGGCTCGAGGGGCGCCTCGTCGCAGGCGTCGAGACGCCGTGACGCCCGCGTCGATCCCGGTTCCCGCGCCGATCGCCGCGCT
>JBFGLA010000185.1:0-5692 GCA_041576355.1 Burkholderiales bacterium | reverse complement strand
CGGCGGCCGGAGAAGTCCGCCGGCGGCCCACTCGCGCGAAGTCCGAGGCGGCGAGCGCGGCCCGGGCCTGCCGCTCCGTGACCGCGTGCGTGTCGGCAGCGAAGGCTGCGAGCAATGACTTGTCGGCGAGGATGTTGATGCGCCGAGTGAGTCCCTGAGAGGCGCGCGCGATCAGAACGATCGCGCGCGGCGCGAAGACATCCGGTCCGCGATATCCGGCGGCTTGCATGCGAAAGGCGACGTACTTGCCGACTTCCGGCTCGGCGAGCGGGCGCATGCTGAACCCGTGCGTGACGCGGTCCTTGAGTTGCCGCAGGGACAGGGACGCAAGAACGTCGTCCAGCTCGGGCTGGCCGAAGAGCACGATCTGGAGCAGCTTGTGGCGATTCGATTCGAGGTTCGAGAGCAGCCGAATCTGTTCGAGCGTTTCCTCGGGCATCGCGTGCGCCTCGTCGATCAGGATCACGACACGCCGGCCTTGCGCGTAAAGCCCGATCAGGCGATCCTGCAGCTCGCGTAGCGCGATCCTGACGCGACCGTCCGGCAACGCGAGCTTCAGCTCGTCGGCGATCGCGTGCAGGATCTCGTCGCTGCCGAGCGAGGGCGTGGCGATGTAAATCGAGTCGACGCTGGGCGGCAGGCGCTCGATCAGCACGCGGCAAAGCATCGTCTTGCCGCTGCCTACTTCGCCGATCACCTTGACGATGCCTTCGTCATTGAGGATAGCGTACAAGAGCGCTTCGAGAGTCGCGCCCCGGCCGGCGCCCGCAAAGAAGAAGTCGGTGTGCGGGGTGATGCGGAAAGGCGGCTCGTTCAGCCCGAAATGCTCGAGATACACGATGTATCCGCTACGTCTTCGTTTCCGGGAAGGAAGGGGGAGCGGAGGAGCCGCCCTCAGGTTCCCCTGCGACCGACGACATTCGGCTGTAGAGAGTCGTGCGATTCAGTCCCAGCATCTTCGCCGCCTGGCTTACGTTGCCCCGCGTCAGCTTCAACGCAGCGGCGACATACGCGCTCTCCCACGCCTTCAGCGTCTCGTCCAGATCGAATGCGCGCGCGCTTTCCAGATGCTGCATCGCCTTCTCGAGCGGCTCGCTGCCGGGCGCCGCGGGCGGTTCCAGGGCGCTTGCCTCGAGGTCGAGTTCGGGCTCCAGCTCGCGCACGGTCAGTCTCTGTCCCGCGTGCTTGATGACGAGCCGGATGACGATGTTGCGCAATTCGCGGACATTGCCGCGGAACGGGTACGCGAGCCAACGCCGCTCGGCTGCATCGTCCAGGCTGAACGGCGCCGCGCGCAATTGTTCCGCGTAAAAGCGGCTGAAATGGTCGAGCAGTACGAGCTTGTCGCGATCCATTTCACGCAGCGGCGGCGCGGTCAGCGTGAGAACGGAGAGCCGGTGATACAGGTCGGCGCGAAATCCGCCGCGCCGGACCTCATGGCGCAGGTCCCGGTTGCTCGCCGCCAAGATGCGGGCGCGAGATATGCGTTCGCGGGTCTCGCCGACGCGCTGGTACGCGCCGTTTTCGAGGACTCGCAGCAGCTTCGCCTGCATTTCCGCCGGCAGCTCGCCGACCTCATCGAGAAGGAGGGTTCCGTCGCGCGCCTCCTCGAAGAACCCGGCCTTGTCCGCGCCGGCGCCGGCGAGCGCGCCCTTGGCATGTCCGAACAGGGTCGGCTCGATCAGCGTGGGAGCGATCGCGGCGCAATTGAGCGCGAGAAACGGGCTCTGTGCGCGCATCGACATGCGGTGCAGACCCAGCGCAACGAGCTCCTTCCCGGTCCCGGACTCCCCGTCGATCAGCACCGGGAACGGCGAGTCCGCGCACTGCGCGATCTGCAGCTTGAGCTTGGCGAGCGCGGCGCTGTGGCCGACGAGCCCCTCGTCCTCCTTGCGCTCGCGCAGGATCTCCGCGGCGCGCAAGTCCAGGGCGCGGGTCAGGATGCTCTTCAATGCGGCCGGGCTGCACGGCTTCGCAATGAATTCCGTCGCGCCCAGCGTGCGCGCGTGGCGTGCGTTCGCGTCCTCGTTCTGGCCCGAGAGCACGAAAATCTTCATGCTGCGGGAGTGCGCAAGCAGATCCGCGATCAAGGCAAACCCCTCGTCGGGCGCATCGGCCATCGGTGGGAGCCCGAGGTCGACGAGGGCGAGCTGCGGCGGACGCGGCAGCCGGCGCAACAGCTCGATCGCACCCGGCCGAGAATCGCTCGGGTGAACGTCGAAGTCGGCGCCGAGGGCGAACGACAGCGTGTCCGTGATCAGCGGGTCGTCGTCGACGATCAGCAGCGTCGGCTTGCCTTCAAACGGTTCCTCGAGCTGGCTCCACATCTCGGCTGTGTATGCATCGTATGAATGCCCGTTCCAGATCACTCTCGGATTGACGCGCGCAGAGCTCCGCCGGAGCGCCGCTGAACCGGATCCGGCCGCGATCGAGCACCGCGATCGCGGCGCAGAGTTCCTCGACGTCGGCGAGCACGTGCGAGGTGAATAGCAGTGTCCTCGATTCGGCTCCGAGGCGGCGCAGAACCGATTTCACCGCGAACCGGCTTTCGGGATCGAGGCCGCTCAGCGGCTCGTCCAGCACGTACAAATCGCGCTCGACGAGAAAGCATGCGGCGAGACCGAGCTTTTGGGTCATGCCCTTGGAGAGCTGGCGCACCGGCCGCTCGAGCACGTCGGTCTCGAGTTCGATCTCGCCGAGCAGCGATTCCGCCCGCGCCCGCTCGTAGCGCGCGCCGCACAACGTCATCATCAGCTCGATGAACTCGCGCCCGAGCAGGTAGTGCGGCGGCACGAAGCGCTCCGGAACATAGCCGAGGCGAGCGCGAGCCGAGGGCAAGTGGCTGGAGACGTCGAAGATGCTGATCTCGCCTTCGTTGGGGCTGCACAGATCGAGGACGCACTTGATGAACGTTGTCTTGCCCGCCCCGTTGACGCCGACCAGGCCGAAGGTTCGGCCGGTGGGCACCGTGAGGTCGATTCCGGCGAGCACTTCGCGCTCGCCGAACCGCTTGGCGAGCCCGCGCACGCGCAACGCCGTAACCGCGCTTGGTCGCGCAGCGGTCTCGATCGCCGCCTGGTTCGAGGACATGGCGTCTACTATAGCCAATCCCCGGATCGAGGCGAGATTTTCCGCCTGCGCCGCGCGGCCGGGGTTAGGGCGTGTGCGCTACTCGGGCGCATCGGGTGCTTCGAGTAGAATACGGCTCATTTTGTTCAGCCTGGTGGGTCGGTGTCCGCTTCCCCTGTCGTCGAGGTGCGCGAAGTCTCGTTCGGATACGATCCGGCGCGACCCGTCTTGCGCGGCGTCAGCCTCGCGATTCCGCGCGGGCGCGTCATCGGAATCATGGGGCAGTCGGGATGCGGCAAGACGACGCTGCTCAGGATCATCGCCGGCGCCTTGCGCCCGAGCCGGGGCAGCGCGCGCGTGCTCGGCAGCGTGACGAGCGAGCTCGATCACGACGGGCTATACGCGATGCGGCGCAAGATGGGGATGCTATTCCAGTTCGGCGCCCTGTTCACCGACATGTCGGTGTTCAACAACGTCGCGTTTCCGCTGCGCGAGCACACCGATCTGCCCGACGAGATGATCCAGGACCTGGTGATGATGAAACTCGAGGCCGTGGGGCTGCGCGGCGCCTCGCGGCTCATGCCCGCGGAGCTCTCGGGCGGGATGGCGCGCAGGGTTGCGCTCGCGCGTGCGATCGCGCTTGATCCCCAGCTGATCCTCTACGATGAGCCGTTCACCGGACTCGACCCGATCTCGTTCGGCGTGATCGGACGCCTGGTGAAAAGCCTGAACGAGTCGCTCGGAGCGACCTCGATCGTCGTCAGCCACGACGTGCAGGAATGCCTCGATATCGTCGATTACCTCTACTTCGTCTCCGACGGCGTGATCGTCGCCGAGGGCACGGGCGACGAGATCCGCCGCTCGAGCGAGCCCTTCGTCGATCAGTTCGTGCACGGCAAGCCGGACGGACCGGTGCCATTCCACTATTCGGCGCCGAGCTACGGCGCCGACCTCGAGCTCGCCGAGGCCTGAGATGACGGACAGACTGGGCCGGCTGCGCGGCTTCTCGCTCAGGGCGGGCGCGGATGTCGCGGCTCTGCTGGAGCGGCTCGGCGGCGCGGTCACGGGCCGGATCTGGCGGCTCGGATTTGCGGCGCGCTTCCTCTTCTACCTGGTGCTCCATTCCGGGACGGCGCTGCGCCGCTTTCGCCTCACGATGCGGGAGATCTATTTCGCCGGCGTGCTCTCGCTCATCATCATTCTCGTCTCGGGCCTTTTCGTCGGCATGGTGCTGGGTCTGCAGGGATACGAGACGCTGCAGCGCTACGGTTCCTCCGAGGCGCTGGGAATCCTGGTCGCGCTCTCGCTCGTTCGCGAGCTCGGGCCGGTCGTCGCGGGGCTGCTTTTCGCGAGCCGGGCGGGCTCCGCCATCACGGCCGAAATCGGACTGATGAAAGCGACCGAGCAGATCTCGGCAATGGAAATGATGGCGGTCGATCCGGTGGCGCGCGTCGTGGCGCCGCGCTTCTGGGGCGGAGTGATCTCGATGCCGCTCTTGGCGGCGCTCTTTTCGGCGATGGGCATCTTCGGGGGTTACCTCGTCGGCGTAAAGCTGATCGGCGTCGATCCCGGAGCGTTCTGGTCGCAAATGCAGGCCTCGGTGGATGTGCGCGAGGACATCCTGAATGGAGTCATCAAGAGCGTCGTGTTCGGCATCGCCGTGTCCTGGATCGCGGTGTTCGAGGGCTACGATGCGCCGCCCACCGCCGAGGGCGTCTCGGGCGCAACGACGCGCACCGTGGTGACCTCCTCGCTCGCCATTCTCGCGCTCGACTTCATCCTTACCGCATTGATGTTCACGGGAGCAAACGCACGATGAACCGTTCCACTATCGATCTCTGGGTCGGCGTTTTCGTGGCGGCCGGATTCGGCGCGCTGCTGTTTCTCGCGCTGAGGGTCGGCAATCTCACGGCGTTCTCGACCGCACAGACCTATCAGGTGAACGCAAGGTTCGCCAACATCGGCGGCCTCAAGCTGCGAGCGCCGGTCAAGAGCGCGGGAGTGGTCGTCGGGCGGGTGGGCGATATCCGCTTCGATAGCGACACCTACCAGGCGGTGGTCAGCATGAACATCGATTCCGGGTACGTGTTTCCGCGCGATACCTCGGCGAAGATCCTCACTTCCGGCCTGCTCGGCGAGCAGTACATCGGCCTGGAGGCGGGCGGCGACGGAACCATGCTGAAGAACGGCGACCGGCTGCGCCTCACGCAATCGGCGGTGGTGCTGGAGAACCTGATCAGCCAGTTCCTGTTCAACAAGGCGGCCGAAGGCACGGACGCCAAGTGAGCGGAGCGCGCCGGACGGCCCTCCCGGCGCTCGCGAGGGCCCTGCTGCCGCTGGTGCTCGCGCTTGCCGGCTGCGCCGGCACCAACGATCCGCGCGATCCGTTCGAGGGCTACAATCGCGCGATGTATCGCTTCAACGACGGTTTCGACGAGGCGATCGCGAAGCCGGTCGCGAGCGCGTACCAGAGCGTGATTCCCGCGCCGGTGCGCGACCGCGTGCGCAATTTTTTTTCCAATATCGCCGACCTGTTCATCGGGTTCAACAACCTCATCCAGGGCAAGCCCGAGGAAACGATGACCGACTGGGCGCGGTTCGCGTTCAATTCAACGTTCGGGCT
>JBFGLA010000184.1:0-5701 GCA_041576355.1 Burkholderiales bacterium | reverse complement strand
CGTGTTGCCGGGTCCGATGAGATCGACGAAGCGCTTGATCCCCGGGTAGTTGTACGCGAGACCGAGCCGCGCCGCGGGCATGCGGAAGACAGCATCATCCGACGCAAAGCGCAGGTCGCACGCCGCGGCGAGACCCAGCCCCCCACCCATGCAAATGCCGCGGATGCGCGCAATCACGGGTTTGGCGCAGTGCATCGGGGCGACATAGGCTGCCTCGACAGCGGCGTTGTAGCTCGCCTGCGCATCCGCGCTCGCGCGCACCTTCTCGAACTGCGAGATATCGGCCCCGGAGATGAACGCCTTTTCGCCCTCTCCGGTGACCACGATCGCGCGCACCTCGGGGTCCGCGTCGAACGCGCGCATCGCCTGCGGAAACGCGGCCCACATCGCATCGCTCACCGCGTTGTGCTTGGCCGGATTGGAGAACACGATCCAGCCGAGCGCGCCGTCCTTGCGCGTAAGAAGCCTGCCCGCCTGCGGTGCGTTCATCCGATCACTTTCAGGTCGCGCAGTTTCTTCATGTCGTCTTCGCCGTATCCCAGCTCGCGCAGGATTTCCCCGGTGTGCTCGCCCAACGCCGGGGTGGGCGTCGCGATCGAGGCCGGCGTGCGCGAAAGCCGGATCGCCTGGTTGACGATGCGGAAGCGGCCCAGCTTCGGGTGCTCGACCGGGACCGCGGCCTCGAGGTGGCGCACCTGCGGATCGTCGAACACCTGGTCCATCGAGTAGATCGGCCCGCACGGCACGCCGGCGTCGTTCAGGATTTCGATCCATTCGGAGGTGGTCTTGGTGATCGTGGCGCGCTCGATTTCCGCGTTGAGCGCAATCCGGTTCTTGGCGCGATCGGGTTGGGTCTTGAATTCCGCTCGCGCGAGCAGCTCGGGCCGGCCGAGCGCATCGCACAGCCTTTTCCACATCCCGTCCCCGGAAGCGGCGATGTTCATGTGACCGTTGCTCGTGCGGTAAGCGGAAGTCGGCATGCTCGTCGGGTGGTCGTTGCCGACGCGCGGCGGCACCTCTCCCTTCATCAGGAAGCGCGCCGCCTGGAAGTCGTTCAACGCGATCTGCGAATGGAGCAGGTTCGACTGCACCCACTGCCCCGTGCCCGACACCTCGCGCTCGAGGAGCGCGGTCAGGATCCCGAGCGCCGCGAACAGGCCCGCGGAGACATCGGCGATCGCGGTCCCGGCGCGCACCGGTCCCTGGTCGGGGAAGCCGGTGATCGACATGAAACCGCCCATGCCTTGCGCGATCTGGTCGAACCCGGGGCGGTCGCGATACGGGCCGTCCTGTCCGAATCCCGAGATCGAAGCGAGAATCACGCGCGGATTGACCTTGCTGAGCGTGTCGTAGTCGATGCCGAGCCGGAACTTCACATCGGGCCGGTAGTTCTCGACCACGACGTCGGCGGTCTTCACCAGCTTGAGCAGAATCTCGCGCCCTTCCTCGGTCTTGAGGTTGAGCGTCATCGAGCGCTTGTTGCGATGCAGGTTCTGGAAGTCGGGGCCGTTGCGATCCCCGCCCATGGTCTCGTTCGGGTCGACCCCGGGCGGAGTCTCGATCTTGATGACATCGGCGCCGAAATCCGCGAGCTGGCGCACGCAGGTCGGTCCCGCGCGCACGCGCGAGAGGTCGAGAACTCGAAAACGGGAAAGCGCGGGGGAAGCAGGTACGAAGGACATGGCAGGCTCGATCAGGGGCGCACAAAGGCCGCGATTATCGGGGGCGGGCGGAGCGGCGCGCAAGCGATTTCATGGCTGGCGCGCCGCGCTACTCGACTTCGTCAATCCAGGCCAGCTGGATCGCTTCCAGGATCTTCTCGCCGCAGCGCTTGGGATCATCGTTGAACCCCGGGAGCTTCTGGACCCAGTCGTACAGGTCAGTGAAACGAACCCCCTTCGGGTCTACTTCCGGGTGTTCCTCGGCAAGGGCAATCGCGATATCCAGCGTGTCGGTCCATTTCATGCTGCGCTCCTTTCGCCGGCGAGTGCAGCGAGTCAGCTCTTTTCGCCGCCCTCGCGCGCATAGTTGATGGTGTACTTCGGAATCTCGACCGTGAGCGCGGTTCCGGCGAGCCTCGCCTGGCACGACAGGCGCGAGTTCGCTTCCAGCCCCCATGCCTTGTCGAGCATGTCTTCCTCCTTCTCCTCGGCCGGCTCGAGCGAATCCAAGCCTTCGCGCACGATGACATGGCAGGTCGTGCACGCGCACGATTTTTCGCAGGCATGTTCGATTTCGATGCCGTGCTCAAGGAGCGTATCGAGTATCGAAGTCCCGGTTTTGGCCTCGATCTCCGCGCCCCGCGGGCAAAGCTGCGGGTGAGGAAGAACCTTTATTTTCGGCAACGCTCGAGCCTTTTCTGAACGTCAGGCGCTGCGGCGCCGCAGGAACTGTGGCGCCGCAGCGCATCGTTGTTCTTTAGGTTTCGAGATTTGCGATCTTCTGCCCGGCGAGCGCGCGCTTGACGCTCGCGTCCATGCGCCGGGCGGCGAACGACTCGGTCGTGCGATTGAGAGTCTCCGTCGCCGCCTTGATCACGCGATGGTCGCGGCCGGAGAGCGCCTTCGCGAGCGCGGCCAGATTGCGCTCGATCTCGGCGCGCTCCTCGTCGGACAGGAGCGCCCCGTCCGCCGCGAGCGCGGAGCGTACCGCGTCGGCCAGGCGCTCGCCATCGACGCGGTGCTCGGCGAGCGCGCGCGCATGCATGTCGTCCTTTGCGTGCTCGTAGGAATCGCGCAGCATGCGCTCGATCTGGCCGTCACTCAGCCCGTAGGAGGGCTTCACCGCGACCGAGGCTTCGACACCGGTGGTCTTCTCGCGCGCGGCGACCGAAAGCAGCCCGTCGGCGTCGACCTGGAACGTGACCCGCACCCGCGCCGCGCCGGCCGCCATCGGGGGGATCCCCTTCAGATCAAAGCGCGCAAGCGAGCGGCAATCGGACACGAGCTCTCGCTCGCCCTGCACCACGTGGATGCTCATCCCGGTTTGACCGTCCTTGAAGGTGGTGAATTCCTGCGCCCGCGCCGCCGGAATGGTGGAATTGCGGGGAATCACCTTCTCCACCAGTCCGCCCATCGTTTCCAGGCCGAGCGAGAGCGGGATCACGTCAAGCAGCAGCCACTCGTCGCCGTCGATCTTGTTTCCAGCCAGCACGTTTGCCTGCATCGCCGCGCCCAATGCGACGACCTTGTCCGGGTCGAGATTGTTCAGGGGATCGCAACGGAAGAACTCACCCACCGCGCGCTGGATCTGCGGCATCCGGGTCGCACCGCCGACCATCACCACGCCCTTGATGTCGCCCACTGTCAGTCCCGCGTCGCGCAGCGCCTTTCTGACCGGCCCGAGCGTCTTTTGCACCAGGGTGCGGGTAATCTCGCAGAATCTTTCGCTTTGGATCGACAAGTCGACCAGCTCTCCGGTCGAGAGCCGCACCGTGACCGGCGCCTCGCCGTGGCGCGTGAGGTATTCCTTCGCCTCGCGCGCGCGAACGAGCAGCAGCCTCATGTCGCGCGCCGAGAGCGGCGCGAGCTTGGCCTCTTCGACGATCCAGCAGAATAGCCGCTGGTCGAAATCGTCGCCGCCAAGCGCGGCGTCTCCGCTCGTCGCCACCACCTCGAACACGCCCTTCGAGAGCTTGAGGATCGAGATGTCGAAAGTGCCGCCACCCAGGTCGTACACCGCGTAGGTCCCCTCGGCCGCGTTGTCCAGCCCGTAGGCGATCGCCGCCGCGGTCGGCTCGTTGAGCAGCCGCAGGACGTTCAGGCTGGCGAGCGTTCCGGCATCCTTGGTCGCTTGGCGCTGCGCGTCGTCGAAGTAGGCCGGAACCGTGATCACGGCGCCCGACAGCTCGCCGCCGAGCGAGCTCTCGGCCCTGCGGCGCAGCACCTTCAGAATTTCCGCCGAGACCTCGACTGGGCTCTTCGTGCCGGCACCGGTGCGCAGCTGCACCATGCCGGGAGCGTCGACGAAATCGTAAGGCGCGACATGGGCGATGTCTCCGAGCACGCGCGAGAGATCCTGCATGCCGCGGCCCATCAGGCGCTTCACCGACGCGATCGTGTTCTTCGGGTCGTCCGCCTGCCTCGCCTGCGCCGCGTAGCCGACCTCCGTGCGGCCGTCCGGCAGATAGCGCACGATCGAGGGCAGAAGCGGCCGGCCCTGCTCGTCCGAGAGCACGGTCGCAACCCCGCTTCGCACCGTGGCGACGAGCGAGTTCGTCGTGCCGAGGTCGATGCCCACCGCGAGCCGCTGCTCGTGCGGCGCCGGCGACATTCCGGGTTCTGCGATCTGGAGGAGGGCCATGGCGTTCGGCTGGCGGCGTCTAGACCTCGAGCGCCTCGTACGCGTCGTCGATCTCGGCGTCGAGCTTCTCGAGAAACATGAGTTTGCGCACCAGTCCCGCTGCGCCCGCATAGTCGCGGCGCGCGTCGATGCGCTCCGCAAGCTGCGCTTCGAGATCGTGCTGCTCCCCCGCGAGGTCCGAGCGCATGCGATCGAGCGCGGCCGCGTCGCGCGCCCCGGCCGCCGTCTCCAGCCTCTCGCGCAGCTCCATTTGCCGTATCAGGAAGTCGGCCGGCATCGCGGTGTTCGTCTCGAGCGCCACGTCCACGCCGTTCAGCTCCAGGAGGTACTTCGCCCGCGCCACCGGGTGCTTCAGCGTGCGATAAGCCTCGTTCACGCGCGTGGTCCACTGCATCGAGGCGCGGCGCTCCGCTTCGCCCGCGTGCGCGTAACGGTCCGGATGGATGAGAGCCTGGATGTCCCGGTAGGCTTGGTCGAGCGCGTCACGCTCCAGCGCGTAGCCCGGAGCGAGCCCGAACAGTTCGAAATGGTTCTGCATGCGCTCGTGTGGAAGGTTAGATGGCCGGGGTCCGATCGGTTGCGTCCTGCAGCGAACCACCACGCGCCTCCGCCGGCGCATCCCGCCGGTCGATCGGCCGCGCGGGGTTCGTGCAACCTTCGCGCCTGATGAGCGGCGCATCGGCGTCCGCTCCCATCGAGGCTCAATCCGCCGGCCGCGCACGGCGCGGCTACGGCGCAATCAGGTGTTGAAAGACTCCCCGCACCCGCACTCGTCCTTGACATTCGGGTTCCTGAACTTGAACCCCTCGTTCAACCCTTCGCGAGTGTAGTCGAGTTCCGTCCCGTCGACATACGGCAGGCTCTTCGGATCCACGAGAATCCTTACGCCGTGACTTTCGAAAGTCTGGTCCTCAGGATGCACCGCGTCGGCAAACTCGAGCTTGTAGGCAAGCCCCGAGCAACCCGAGGTCCTGACCCCCACTCGCAAGCCGACTCCTTTGCCGCGCTTGGCGATGAAGGACTGGACGTGATTCGCCGCGCTGGTGGTAAGCGTTACCGCCATTTTTCGTGCCCCCTCAGCCGTGCGCGGTCCGTTTTTCGGGCTCGACCGCGGCCGTATCCGTGTGGCGCTTGCGGTAGTCCGAAATTGCGGCCTTGATCGCGTCTTCCGCGAGGATCGAGCAATGGATTTTCACCGGCGGCAGCGACAGCTCCTCGGCGATCTGGGTGTTCTGGATTCTCTCCGCCTCGTCGAGCGTCTTGCCCTTCACCCATTCCGTGACGAGCGAGGACGACGCGATCGCCGAGCCGCAGCCGTAGGTCTTGAAGCGCGCATCCTCGATCGTGCCGTCCTTGCCGACCTTGATTTGCAGCTTCATCACGTCGCCGCACGCGGGCG
>JBFGLA010000183.1:0-5729 GCA_041576355.1 Burkholderiales bacterium | reverse complement strand
GCTGGCGCGCCGCGCGGCGGAGCGCGGGGTGACGTTCCGCTTCGGTGCCGGCGTCGAGGCGCTTGAAGCCGAAGGCGATCGCGTGACGCGGGTCCGGATGCAGGGCGCGGCGCTCGAGGCCGATGCCTACGTGATGTCGCTCGGCGCCTATAGCCCGCTGCTGCTCGCGCCGCTCGGGATCCGAATCGCGGTTTACCCGCTCAAGGGCTATTCGATCACGCTCGCGCTCGCAGACGATCAGCTGAGCGCCGCACCCTCGGTGAGCCTCACCGACGAGGCATCCAAGGTCGTGATCTCGCGCCTGGGAAATCGGCTGCGGGGCGCCGGGACCGCCGAGCTGACCGGGTACGACGTGAGCATCAACGCCGTGCGCTGCGAAGCGATCACGAAGCGTCTCAAGCAGCTGTTTCCGCGGCTGCTGCCCGTCGAGCCGCCGATCCCATGGGCCGGATTGCGCCCGGCGACGCCGAACAACGTTCCACTCATCGGGCGAACGAGGCTGGACAATCTCTTTCTGAATACAGGGCACGGTACTCTCGGCTGGACACTCGCTTGCGGGTCGGCTCGCTTGCTTGCCGACCTCGTTTCGGAGCGGCGACCGGAAGTCGCTTTCAGATTCGCGTAGACCCACCGTACCATCGCGGCTTTCCATCACCCGGCCGATGCGCGCGAGCGATTCCCTGTATTACGACGTCCGCGGTCTGCGCTACCACGTGCGGCGCTGGCCGGGAAGCGCCGCGCGCCGCTTGGTGCTGCTGCACGGCTGGATGGACGTTTCGGCCTCGTTCCAGTTCCTCGCCGACGCGCTCTCGACCGACTGGGATATCTATGCCCCCGACTGGCGCGGCTACGGACTCACCGACTGGGGGCGTTCCGACTGCTACTGGTTTCCCGACTACATTGCGGATCTGGACGCGTTGCTCGACCACCTCCAGCCTGACGCACCGGTGAATGTCGCCGGACACAGCCTGGGCGGCAATGTCGCGCTGCTGTACGCCGGCGTTCGGCCCCAACGCATCGCGAAGCTCGTCAATCTGGAGGGATTCGGTATGGCGCCGACGCGTCCCGAGCAGGCGCCGCGGCGCTACACGCGCTGGCTGGACGAGCTGCGCGAACGGCCTGGGTTGCGCCCGTACGAGAATTTCGCGGTGCTGGCGGACCGGCTGCAGAAGAACAATCCGCGCCTCGCGCGCGAGCGGGCCGAATTCCTCGCGCGGCATTGGGGCCGGGAGGCGCAAGACGGCAGCGTCCTGCTGCGCGGCGACCCGAGGCACAAGATCGTCAATCCGGTCCTGTACCGGTACGAGGAAGTGCGCGCGTGCTGGGAGCAGGTCGCGGCGCCCGTGCTTTGGGTGGACGCGAACGAGTCGGAAGGCCTGAAGCGCATGGGGATCAGTCCCGAGCAGTACGCCGAGCGCCGCGCCGCGTTCCGCAACCTGCGCTACGTGACGGTGCAGAACGCCGGCCACATGCTGCATCACGATCGGCCGGCAGAGGTGGCGCGGCTGATCGAGGGATTTTTGCTCCAGCAGGAATGAACGTCGATTTGCATTGCCATTCGACCGCGTCGGACGGCGCGCTCGCGCCGGCGGAGGTGGTTCGGCGCGCGGCGGCGAACGGCGTAGATGTTCTTGCGCTCACCGATCACGACCAGTTGAGCGGCCTTGCCGAGGCGCGCTCGGCGGCGGCCGAAGCGGGAATCGGTTTCGTCGACGGGGTGGAGGTCTCGGTGACTTGGCGCGGCTTCACGATCCACGTCGTAGGGCTGCGGGTCGATCCGCGGCATCCGGACCTGGTCGCCGGAATCGCGACCGTCCGTGCCGGCCGCATCGAGCGCGCGCAGCGCATGTCGCGCGCGCTTGCCGCCGCCGGCATCGATGCCAGCTTCGAAGGCGCGATGCGGCACGCAAGCAATCCCGAGATGATCAGCCGTACGCATTTCGCCCGCCATCTGGTCGAAACCGGCGCTGCAAAAGACCTCAAAGCGGTGTTTCGACGCTATCTTGTGCCGGGTAAGCCGGGCTACGTCCCGCACGAGTGGGCCACGCTGGAGCAAGCGGTGAACTGGATCCGATCCGCCGGCGGGGAAGCGGTCATCGCGCACCCCGGGCGCTACGCGCTCAGTGCCGCGGCGATGCGCGAGCTCATCGCGGAGTTTCGCCGACACGGCGGGGTGGCGCTCGAAGTCGTATCCGGCAGTCATACGCCGGAGCAGTGGCGCGAGTTCGCCGCGCTCGCCGCGCATTACGCGCTCGCGGCGTCGCGCGGTTCCGATTTCCATGCCCCGAACGAAGGCGTCGATCTGGGTGATCTTCCTGCGCTGGATACGCGTCTGCGCGCCGTGTGGTCGGCCTGGGGATTCGAGGACCGGCGCCGCTGAGCGCACGGCCTCGCTTCATCCCGGACCGCACAGCAAGATGGCGCAGCTCTTCTCGATCCATCCGACGCACCCGCAGGCGCGCCTCGCGCGCCAGGCGGCCGAAATCGTCCGTCGCGGCGGTCTGATCGCATACCCCACCGATTCGTGCTATGCGCTCGGTTGCCACCTGGGCGACGCCCGCGCGCTCGAGCGCCTGCGGCGCGCGCGCGGCGTCGACGAGAAACATCATCTCACGCTGATGTGCCGTGACCTCTCGGAAATCGCGAGCTACGCGATCGTGGACAACATCCAGTACCGGTTGCTCAAAGCGGCGACTCCGGGCAGCTACACCTTCATCCTGCGCGCGACGCGCGAAGTACCGAGGCGCCTGATGCATCCGCGCCGGAAAACGATCGGCGTCAGAGTCCCGGAGCACGCGGTCGCGCGGGCGCTCCTGGAAGAGTTAGGCGAGCCCATGCTGTCGGCGACGCTCTCGCTTCCCGGGAGCGCAGTACCGCTCTCGGACGCGCAGGAAATTCGCGCGCGGCTCGAGCACGATCTCGATCTGGTCGTCGATTCCGGATCCTGCGGGATCGAGCCGAGCACGGTTATCGACCTCACGAGCGACGAACCGCGCGTCTTGCGCTTGGGCAAGGGACCATTGGAGCGCCTGGGGATCGCGATCGAAGAACAGGACGCCGCCGCGCGGACACGCTGAGCCCACGCGAGATGCGAGGGCGATTTGCTAGAATTCTCTTCTTTTCGGTTCGCCGTGAATGGACGTCAGCCAGTTCGTACAGATCATCGCCATTTACGCGCTCCCGGTGCTGTTCGCGATTACCTTGCACGAAGCCGCGCACGGCTATGTGGCGCGTCATTGCGGCGATTTGACCGCGTACGCTCAGGGCCGCATCAGCCTCAACCCGGCACGGCACATTGACATCGTCGGCACCATCGTCGTTCCGCTCGTGATCCTGCTGCTCTCAGGCGGAAGGTTCATCTTCGGCTGGGCAAAGCCGGTGCCGGTTAACTACTCGGCGCTGCGGCATCCGAAGCAGGACATGGCGTGGGTCGCCGCGGCCGGGCCCGGCGCCAATCTCGCGATGGCTCTGGGCTGGGCGCTCGCGTTGCGCAGCGCGCCGGCAGCGCCGGAATTCTTCGGCGTTCCGCTCGGCCTGATGGCCGAGGCGGGGATCCGCGTCAACCTGGTGCTGATGTTCCTGAATCTCTTGCCCATCCTGCCGCTCGACGGCGGGCGCATCGTCGCGAGCCTGCTGCCGAGCCGGATGGCCTGGAAGTACGCGAAGCTCGAGCCCTGGGGCCTGCCGCTCCTCGTCCTGCTGCTCGTGACGCACGTCCTGGACGCGGTCCTCGGACCCCTCGTCTACATGTCGGAATCTCTGCTCCGTTAGCGAGGGCGCCGCGCATGTTCGAGACCCGAGTACTATCCGGCATGAGACCCACCGGGGCCATGCATCTGGGCCATTATCACGGCGTGCTGAAGAACTGGGCCAAGCTCCAGACCGAGTATCCGTGCCTATTCTTCGTCGCGGACTGGCATGCGCTCACGACGGACTACGAAAGCACCGGCCAGATTCTGAAGAACGGCTGGGACATGGTGATCGACTGGCTCGCGGCCGGCATCGATCCGAATCAGGCGACGCTCTTCATTCAGTCGCAGGTTCCCGAGCATGCCGAGCTGCATCTGCTGCTATCGATGATGACTCCGCTCGGCTGGCTCGAGCGCGTGCCGACGTACAAGGATCAGCAGGAAAGGCTCGCCGACAAGGATTTGTCGACTTATGGATTTCTCGGCTACCCGCTTCTACAGTCCGCCGATATCCTGATCTACCGTGCGCGCTACGTCCCGGTCGGCGAGGACCAGGTCCCGCACGTCGAGTTCACGCGCGAGATCGCGCGCCGCTTCAATCATCTCTACGGCCGCGAGCCGGGATTCGAGGACAAGGCGAAGGCCGCGGTAAAGAAAATGGGATCGAAGAAGGCGAGGCTCCTCAACGATTTGCGCACGAAGTTCCTCGAGCAGGGAGACGCCGAAGCGTTGTCGCGCGCGCGGGCGCTGCTCGACGAGCAGCAGAACCTGTCGCGCGGCGATCGCGAACGCCTGTACGGCTGGCTCGAAGGCGGCGGCAAGATGATTCTCGCCGAGCCCGACGTGCTGCTCACACGCGCTTCACGCCTGCAGGGCCTCGACGGGCAGAAGATGTCGAAATCGTACGGGAACACGATTGCGCTGCGGGAGGAGCCGGACTCGGTGACGAAGAAGATCCGCACCATGCCGACCGATCCGGCGCGGGTGAAGCGCAGCGATCCGGGCAATCCCGAGCGCTGTCCGGTGTGGTCGCTGCACCAGGTGTACTCGGATGCCGAGCGCCAGGCTTGGGTGCAAGAGGGATGCACCTCGGCGGGAATCGGCTGCCTGGAGTGCAAGCAGCCGGTCATCGACGCGGTGCTCGCCGAGCTCGCGCCCATGCGCGAGCGCGCGCAGGCCTACATCGACGACCCGACCGTCGTGAAAAGCATCATTTCCGACGGCTGCGACAGGGCGCGCAAGCTCGCCGCGGAAACCATGCGCGACGTCCGTGAAGCGATGGGCGTGCACTACGCATGAAGATCGATTCATGACAGACGTAGCCATTGCGCAGGTCGCCGTCGCCGAACCGGTGGCGAAGCTCTACGGCGAGCCGCTCGTCGAGCTGCCGCGCGACCTCTACATTCCGCCCGATGCGCTCGAAGTCATCCTCGAGGCTTTCGAGGGGCCGCTCGATCTGCTGCTCTACCTCATCAGGCGGCAGAACCTGGACATTCTCGACATCGCGATGGCGCCCCTCACGCGCCAATACTTGGAGTACGTCGAGGTCATGCGCTCGCGCAACCTCGAGCTCGCGGCCGAATACCTGGTGATGGCGGCGATACTGATGGAGATCAAGTCGAGGATGCTGCTGCCGCGGCCGAAGGCGGCTGAAGTCGAGGAGGAGGATCCCCGGGCCGAGCTGGTGCGGCGGTTGCTCGAGTACGAGCGCATCAAGAAGGCGGCGCTGCGCCTGGACGAGCTGCCCCAGGTCGGGCGCGATGTGGTGGCGATTTCGGTGTGGATCGAGAAGACCGCGGTGGAGCGTCTTCCCGAGGTGAACGCGCAGGATCTGGCCGAGGCTTGGCGCGGCCTTTTGCGTCGCGCTCGCCTTTCGGCCCATCACCATGTCACCCGGGAGGAGCTCTCGGTACGCGAGCGGATGAGCTGGGTCCTGCGGCGGTTGAAGGAGCACCGGGTGCTGGAGTTCCTTGAGTTGTTCGATCCGTCGCGCGGCGTGGCGATGCTCGTCGTCAGCTTCCTCGCGGTGCTCGAGCTGGC
>JBFGLA010000182.1:0-5731 GCA_041576355.1 Burkholderiales bacterium | reverse complement strand
GACGTGAACTACCTGCTGCGCTGCGTGCGCGATGACTGAGCGCTCGCGGCGCAACGGCACGCGCGCCGTGCTGTTCGATTTCGACGGCACGCTCGCGGATACGGCGCCTGACCTCGGCGGCGCGGTCAATCGCCTGCTCGTCGAGCAGGGACTGGCCGCCCTGCCGCTCGAGCGTATCCGTCCGCACGCCTCGTCCGGGGCGCGCGGAATGCTGGGGGCGGCATTCGGATTGACTCCGGAGGATCCGCGCTACGCCCCCTTGCGCGACGCGTTTCTCGCCTACTACGCAGAGCGCGTGTGCGTCGAGACGACGCTCTTCCCGGGGATCGAGGAATTGCTCGGAGAACTCGCCCTCCAGGGAATCGCCTGGGGAGTCGTCACCAATAAGGCCACGCGCTTCACCGAGCCGATCCTCGCCGCGCTGCGGCTCGAACCGGGCTGCGTGGTCTGCGGCGATACAACGCCGCATACGAAACCCCATCCGACCCCGCTGCTGCACGCCGCAGAGCGGCTGGGTCTTGCGCCGGAGACCTGTTGCTACGTGGGAGACGACCTGCGCGACATCCAGGCAGCGCGGGCCGCGAAAATGCGCGCCATCGCGGTCGAATACGGCTACCACGGCACCGGGAACGACGGGCCGCGGTCCTGGAATGCGGATGTCGTGATCGCCCACCCGATGGAGCTCATCGAGCATCTCTAGACTTGCGTTTCTTTCGCTCGCCTCAATATGCGACAATGTATTCGCTGTATGAAATCTCTTGGGGGCGACCTGGTTTCGACGTGGGTCGCGAAGCAGCGCAGGGCATGCCGAGGACCAGTACCCTCGTAAATCCACTGGAAACATACAAACGCCAACGACGAGCGTTTCGCTCTCGCGGCCTAATACCCGCGAGACGCTGCACTAGCTTGCTGATGGGCTAGGCCCTCGAAAGAGGGTGCAGCGTCATTCACATCAGCCCCTCCGCGTGGTCTGGCCGCTTGGCCGCGTGGATCCGTCGAAGCGGCTGGCTGAGCGTCAGCCTGCCGGTCGGCGGGCGCGAGGCGAGATCCAAACGACCTGGCTAAGCATGTAGTCCTGACTGTGTAGGGCTTACGGACGCGGGTTCGATTCCCGCCGCCTCCACCACAACCTCCATTGCACTCCGTGCGCCGCGCGAGGCCGTCGTGCACGCACGAACGCGCGTGACCCGCCCCGACCACGGGCAGGCACTATGTAAAAACAAGGTCCTACTAAGAAAGACGACCCGATTAATGGGCCGAGTGACTCAGCTCAGGCGTGCGCTGGAACAGCCGCGCAATCGCGAGATATGCCTTGCCGAGGGACTCGCCTCGCTCCAGCCACTCGATGGCGTTTACGATTTCGGCCTCGGGGAGGTTCAGTGACATCAGCCTTTCGCGGACAACTGGACTAATCGATTCCATGGTGTTTGAGGCTCCTAGATAACTCAAAGAAACTTTACAATTCAAAGTACCGACATAGAATTTGACCGAAGTATGTCCTCTAGGTTGCACTGCAGCAACTGAAACTTTGTGCTTCTATGATTTAGTAAATCTAATGTACTATGAGGCCCGGAGCGCCCGCCCTGGCCAACATACGCTTGCCCCCCCTCAATGCATTGCGCGCCTTCGAGGCGGTCGCAAGGCACGCAAGCGTCAAGAAGGCAGCCGCCGAGCTGAACGTGACCCCGGCGGCTATCAGCCACCAGATCAAGCTCCTGGAAGAGCTGGCCGGGCGTGCCTTGCTGGTGCGTAAACCGCGCCGGATCGAGCTGACGGAGGCGGCGCGCGTGGCTTTGCCGCATCTCACTTCCGGCTTCGATCGGATCGCCGAAGGCGCGCGCCTGCTGCGTCAGGCGGCGCCGGATGCAACCCTGACCGTGAGCGTCGCGCCCTCGTTTGCCACCTGCTGGCTCATGCCACGCCTGCACCGGTTTCTGACCGCGCACCCGGGAATCGACGTCCGGATCACGGCGCGTACGCGCCAGTCGACGGCGTCCGGTCCGCAGGCCCGGCGCGAGGCCGAGACGTGGCTAGCCGATGCCGATGTCGCGGTGCTGCTCTCGAATGGGAGGTTTCCGGGGCTGCACGTGGAGCGACTGTTCACGCTCACCGTGACTCCCCTCGCGAGCCCAAAGCTCGTGCGCCGGCGCTCCCTGGAGCCCGCAGATCTCACCGCCTACACCCTTATCCACGACGACATCGGCACGCTCTACGATGGCCGGGACTTCTGGGATCTATGGCTCGCGGCGGCGGGAGCGAAGAGCTACAAATTGAAGCACGGCGCGCACTTTTCCCACACCGTGCTCGCGCTCGAAGCCGCTGTCGAGGGAGCCGGTGTGGTCGCGACCCTGCCCGAGCTCGCCAAGCCGCAGCTCGACGACGGAAGGCTTATTGCCCCGTTCGAGCTGCACGTCCCCCTGCCGTACGCCTATTACTGGATTGCAAACGAGGATTCGCTGGCGCGCACGCCGGTGAAGACCTTTGTCGACTGGCTGCACGCGCAGGCCCGATGAAGCCGCCGCCGCAGGTCAGTCGAGCTGCAGAAGCTTGAGGCGCTGGACCTTGCCGGACGGACCCTTGGGCAGGTCGGCGACGAATCTGAACACCTTCGGCGTCTTGTAGCGACCGAGCTCCTTGTCGCAAAACGCGCGCAATTCGGTTTCGGTCACCGTGGCGCCGGGCTTGAGGACCACCGCGGCGAGGATATCCTGCCCGTAATGGGGATCGGGGATTCCGACCGCCGCCGCCTCCATCACGGCGGGATGCTTGAACAGCGCATCGTCGATCTCGCGCGGCGCGATGTTCTCCCCGCCCTTAATGATCAGCTCCTTCAAGCGCCCGGTGACGAAGTAATAGCCGTCCTCGTCCGCATAGCCGAGGTCGCCCGTATGGAGCCAGCCGTCCGGCTCGAGCGCCTTGCGCGACTCCTCGGGATTGCGGAAGTACTCGACCATCACGTTGTCGCCCTTCACCATCAGCTCGCCGATCTCGTTCGGCCGGCAGGCGCTGCCATCCGGACGCACGACCTTGGCAACGTTGCCTACAGGCTTTCCCACCGAGCCGTACTTGCGCTCTTCGCGCTCGAGGGGATTGGAGAAGATCGGCGCCGCGGTCTCGGTCATCCCCATCGTCTCGATGATCGACAGGCCGAACTTCTGCTCGAAGGCCCGATGCAGCTCCGGCGGCAGGGGCGCTGACGCAGAGCGGCCGAAGCGAACCCGGCTGAGGTCCAGCCCCCTCCCTTCGAGCGAGGTCGAGGCGACGAGATAGGAGATGATCGTCGGCACGACGTTGAACCAGGTGCACTGCCACTGCGCGAGGAGGTCCCAGAACTGCGATACCGAGAAGCGGTGCGGGGCGACGACCGACCCGCCCCAAACGAGCGGGCCGACGGTAGCGACGATCTGGCCGTTGATGTGGTAGAGCGGGAGCGACGACAGCACGCGGTCGCGCTCGGTGAATTCGTGCGCCCGCTGCACGAACAGGGCCCCCGAAATCACGTTCTTGTGCGTGAGCAAGCAGCCCTTCGGCTTGCCGGTCGTTCCCGACGTATACATGAGGAGCGCGGGATCGCGTTCCGCCGGCCTCGGAGCCGCCGCCTCGGCCAGACGCGCCTCGATGAACAGGCTTTTCGCATCCACGTCCATAACGACGATCGCGATCTCGCGCCCCGTCGCACGGACGCACGCCGCGAGGCGCTCGGCGTTCTCGCGGTCGGTGAAGACGATTCGGGTCTCCGAGTGCGAGAGGACGTACTCGAGCTGGGACGGCTGCGCGAGGAGATTGAGCGGGACCGAAACGAAGCCGCCGTACATGGCGCCCAGGAACACGACCGCCGTCTGCGCGCCGTTGACGCAGTAGAACCCGACCTTGTCGCCAGTTCGCAGGCCCTGCGCCAGCAGGAATCGGCAGAGGTTGTGCGCCTCGCGCGCCAGCGCGCCGAAGCTCAGCGCGCGCCCGGTCTCCGGCGCGAGCAGGTAAGCCTGCTCCGCCCGCTTGCGGGCTTGCAGCTCGACATAGTGCCGGACGGTCCGCACGGCGCGCTTACTTGCCGTACTTGCGGTGGTAGTCCCCGAACAGGTCGTCCATGGTCGGCATGCGCGGCGCGATCGGGCGCACGATACGCGTGGTGTTCAGATAGTGGCGGTAGTTCATGTTTTCGCTGATCGAATTGCGCCCCCAGGTGCCGCAGCCCATCGACAGCGAGAACGGCAGCCCGTTGTCGTACGCGCCCCCGTTCGCGATCGCGTGCGCCTGGTTGACGATGACGCGTGCCGCGGGCAGTTCGAGCCCGAGCCGCATCACATGCGCGTCGTCGGAGGTGTGGATGCCGACCGAATGGCCGGCACCCTGATAGGCGTAGATGCGGCGCACCAGTTCGAACGCCGCATCGAACCCGGGGACGCGATACACCGCAAGCACGAGCGAAAGCTTCTCGCCGGAGAACGGATGGTCCCTGCCCGCACCGGTCTCCTCGACCATGAGAAACTTGGCGCTTTGCAGCTCTTTCCGGTTCAGCCCCGCCGCCTTGAGGATGCCGGCCACCGGGCGCGCCATGACATCGGCACTGAGCCTTCCGCCCTGCCACATCGCCGCCTGCAGCCGCGCCTTCTCGTGCGCATTCAGGAGAACACCGCCCGCCTTGCGCAGCTCGGCGAGCATCGCCTCGTACACCGGCTCGACGATCACCACCGAGTTCTCGGACGAGCAGCTGGTCGCATTGTCGAAGCACTTCGATTCCCGGATCTTCGCCGCCGCGCCGGCGAGGTCGGCCGAGGCATCGACAATGACCGCGACGTTGCCCATCCCGACACCCACCGCGGGCGTTCCGGAGGCATAGGCAGCACGCACGTTCGCCTGCGAGCCCGTGGCGACCACGAGATCGGCCAGGCGCATCAGCTCCTGGGTCGATTCCTTGGTCACCGGCGCCGGGAGCACTTGGACGAGGTCGGCGTTCGCGCCGACCTTCGCCAGCTCTGCGTGGACGAATTCGAGCAGCAGCGCGCAGGTCGACCAGCCTTTGGGCGAAGGGGCGACGATGACGGCGTTGCGCCCCTTGAGCGCATTGATGATCTTGTTCGCAGGTGTCGCGCCCGGGTTGGTCGAAGGCGTGATGGCCGCGACCACACCCGCCGGACGCGCGATCTCGATGATCCCCAACTCCGGAAACTCGGCAATCACGCCGACCGACTTGGTGCCCTTGAGGTCGCGCAGCAGCCCCATCGTCTTGCGCTCGTTCTTGACCACCTTGTCCTCGACATTGCCCAGCCCGGTGTCCCGGACCGCGAGCTCGGCGAGGCGCCGGTTGTTATCCGGCTTGACGATCGCCCAACCCGCCGCCGCGACGACCTCGTCGACTTGCGCCTGGTCGTAGCGCTCGTAGCGGCCTTGCGCCGCGCGCGCCCGCTCGACCAGGGTCGAGACGATGTGCCGCGTCTCGCTGTGTGAGGTTCTCGCTTCCGGACCTATGCCCATCGAATTCTTCTCAGCTGACAGCCCGGATATTACCGCTCTCGCATGGCCCGGATCGCGGGATAGACGAGCGCGAAAACCGCGAGCGCCATCACGGCTCCGGCGACCGGGCGCGTAAAGAAGACGGTCCAGTCGTTGCCGAAGCTGATCATGGTGGTCATGAAGGTGTTCTCGGCCAGCGGCCCGAGAATGGCCCCCAGGACGAGCGGCGCGATCGGAAAGCGGAAGCGCTCCAGCAGGAATCCCAGCACGCCGAAGG
>JBFGLA010000181.1:0-5739 GCA_041576355.1 Burkholderiales bacterium | reverse complement strand
TGCGGCGGCCGGATCCCGGGATCGCCGTTCCTGCAGATGCAGGGCAACCAGGTGTTCAAGCTCGCGGTGAAGGTGCTGGACGAGAGCGCGCACGAGACCGTGCGTGCGGCGGGCATGCGGATCGAGGACATCGACTGGCTGATTCCGCACCAGGCGAACGTTCGCATCCTCGAAGCGACGGCGAAAAAGCTCGGGCTTGCGCGCGAGCGTCTCGTCGTCACGGTGGACCGGCACGGCAACACTTCGGCGGCCTCGATTCCGCTCGCACTCGACGAGTGGGTGAGGGCGGGGAGGATCCGAGCCGGCCATCGCGTGCTCATGCAAGGCGTCGGCGGCGGATTCACCTGGGGTGCGTCGCTCGTGACGATGTGAGGCGGGGAACGGAATGAAGCTGGCGATGATATTTCCGGGGCAGGGATCGCAGGCGGTCGGAATGCTGCGCGCCTATGCCGGACTGCCGGAAGTGGACGCGGTGCGGGGCGAGGCGGCGGAGATACTCGGGCCGGATTTCGTCCGGCTCCTCGACGAAGGCCCCGCCGAGGCGCTCGCTCTCACCGTCAACACGCAGCCTGCGATGGTCACGGCGGGGTTCGCCGCGTACCGCGCGTGGCGCGCGCTCGGCGGACCCGCGCCGCAGATCGTGGCCGGACACAGCCTGGGCGAATACACGGCGCTGGTCGCGGCCGGCGCGCTCGCGTTCCGCGACGCGCTGCCGCTGGTGCGCTTTCGCGCCCACGCCATGCAGGATGCGGTGCCCGAAGGCAAGGGAGCGATGGCGGCGATTCTCAATCTGGACGACGACGCGGTGCGCGCCGCGTGCGCCGAAGCGGCGCGCGGCGAGGTCGTGCAGGCGGTCAACTTCAACGGGCCCGGGCCGGTCGTGATCGCCGGGCACAAGGACGCTGTTGCGCGCGCGATCGAGGCATGCAAGGCGAAGGGCGCGAAACGCGCGCTGCCGCTGCCGGTGAGCGCGCCGTTTCATTCCAGCTTGATGCAGCCCGCCGCGGACAAGCTGCGCGGCTATCTGGAAAAGGTAAGCATGGCCGCGGCGCAAATCGCGCTCCTGAACAACGTCGAAGTGAAGGTGGAACGCGAGCCCGGGGCGATCAAGGCCGCCCTCGTGCGTCAGGCGGCTTCGCCCGTGCGCTGGGTCGAGACGATCCGGGCGATGGCGCAAATGGGAGCGACGCACGTGATCGAGTGCGGGCCCGGCAAGGTGCTCTCGGGCCTCACGCGCCGGATCGACGGCAACCTGCAGAGCTTCGCGCTCGCCGATCGCGCCTCGCTCGAGCAGGCGCTGGCGGCGCTCCAGGGAGGTTCGGATGCTGAAGGGTAAAGTAGCGCTGGTGACCGGCGCTTCGCGCGGCATCGGCCGCGCGATCGCGTTGCGGCTCGTTGCCGCGGGGGCGACCGTGATCGGGACGGCGACCAGCGAAGCCGGAGCGAAAACGATCACGGACGCTCTCGCCGGCGTCGGTGCGGGGGCGGGTAGGGTGCTCGACGTGCGCGACCCGTCACGCTGCGACGCGGTCATCGACGCCGTGCACAAGGAATTCGGGGACGTGGCTATCCTCGTCAACAATGCCGCGGTGGTGCGGGACAATCTGGCGTTGCGCATGAAGGATGCGGAGTGGGACGAAGTGATCGAGACTAACTTGCGCAGCGTATTCCGCCTATCGCGCGCCGCGATGCGCGGCATGATGAAGGCGCGCTGGGGACGGATGATCAACATCACCTCGGTGGTAGGCGCCTCGGGGAACGCCGGCCAGGCGAATTACGCGGCGGCGAAAGCCGGCGTCGTCGGGTTGACGAAGTCGCTCGCGCGCGAGCTGGGCAGCCGCGGTATCACCGTGAATTGCGTTGCGCCCGGATTCATCGATACGGACATGACTCGGGCGCTGTCGCAAGAGCAGCGAGACGCGCTGCTGGCGCAGATTCCGCTCGGTCGCCTGGGCGCGGCGGACGACATCGCCGCCGCGGTCGCCTATCTTGCATCGCCGGAAGCGGGCTACGTCACGGGCGCGGTGCTGCACGTAAACGGGGGCATGTACATGGCGTGAGTCGCCGTCTCGGGATCGTTCGAAACTCGCGCATTCGCTGCGGGCGAGAGCGGTCGTTTTGGTAGAATACGGGCCCTCTTGGCCCCAAAGGGAAGGAGATACACAAATGGAAAACATCGAGCAGCGTGTAAAGAAGATCATTGCCGAGCAGCTTGGAGTCAACGAGGCGGAGATCAAGACCCAGTCCTCGTTCGTCGACGACCTCGGGGCCGATTCGCTCGACACGGTCGAGCTGGTGATGGCGCTCGAGGAGGAGTTCGAGACCGAAATCCCGGACGAAGAAGCCGAGAAGATCACGACCGTGCAGCAGGCGATCGATTACATCAAGACCCACAAGAAATAATCCTGAGGAATCTCCCGCTCGGCGATCACCGGTCCTCGGTGCGCCGACATTCGAGGAACCGCGTTGTCCCGCCGTAGAGTCGTCGTCACCGGGCTCGGCATCATCAGCCCGGTAGGCAATACGGTCCAGGAGGCCTGGGCCAACATCGTTTCCGGAAAGTCCGGCATCGGCCGCGTGACGCGCTTCGACGCGTCGCGGCTCGCGTCCCAGATCGCCGGCGAAGTGAAGGGCTTTGACGTCGCGCAGTACCTATCACCCAAAGAAGCGCGCCGAATGGATACCTTCATCCACTACGGCATCGCCGCGGGCGTTCAGGCGTGGCGCGATTCCGGTGTCGCCGCGACCCCGGCGAACGCCGAGCACATCGGCGTCAATTTCGGCTCGGGCATCGGCGGTCTGCCGCTGATCGAGACCACCCACGACGAGCTGCTCAAGAACGGGCCGCGCCGGATCTCGCCGTTTTTCATTCCCGGAACGATCATCAACATGATCGCAGGCAATCTATCGATCATGCTCGGCTTGAAGGGGCCCAACCTCGCGATCGTGACCGCGTGTACCACCGCGACGCATTGCATCGGCGAGGCGGCGAAGTCGATCCGCTACGGCGAAGCCGACGTGATGATTGCGGGCGGCGCGGAGGCGTCCGTCACCGAGCTCGCGATGGGGGGCTTCGCCTCGGCGCGCGCGCTCTCAACGCGCAACGACGACCCCGCCGCGGCAAGCCGGCCCTGGGACAGGGACCGCGACGGTTTCGTGCTCGGAGAGGGCGCTGGCGCCGTGGTGCTCGAGGAGTACGAGCACGCGAAGGCGCGCGGCGCCAGGATCTATTGCGAGGTTGCCGGCTACGGCGTCTCGGCCGATGCGTACCACATGACGGCGCCGAGCGAGGACGGTGACGGCGCGTTTCGCTGTATGCGCAATGCGCTCAAGGACGCCGCGATCGGTATCGAGACCCTCGACTACATCAACGCGCACGGAACCTCGACTCCGCTGGGTGATATCGCGGAAACGATTGCGCTCAAGCGGCTGCTCGGCGAGCGCGCCCGCAAGGCAGCGGTCAATTCGACCAAGTCGATGACCGGACATCTGCTCGGCGCCGCGGGGGGGGTCGAGGCCGTGTTCACCGCGCTCGCCCTGCGCGAGCAGGTTTCGCCGCCGACGATCAATTTGCACCATCCCGATCCGCAGTGCGACCTGGACTACGTACCGAACCAGGCGCGCCAGATGACGATCAGGACCGCGATGTCGAACTCTTTCGGCTTCGGCGGCACGAACGGCACGCTGGTGTTGACGCGGGTTTGACGCTCGCCCGCCCTCTCCGGCTCGTTCTTGCGCCTTCGCGCGTTCTCGCGGCAACAATATTGGGTGTGCATGCGCTCGCCGCAATCTCGATTTGGATGGTCGCCCCCGGCATGGCCGGCGGCATCATCGCCGGGTTGCTGGTCGCGCTGGGGGCGGTTGCGGCCCGCGACCGGGGGCTCCTGCGCGCGCGCTCGTCCGTACGCGCGATCGAGATTACGGGTTCCGACGCGTTGCTGCTCGAACTGGCCGACGGTGCTCGCCTCGCCGTCCGGGCGGCCCCTCGCAGGCACGTCAGCCGGCTCGGCGTCGCGCTTAGCGTTCATGCACCGCAGCGACGCTCCCTTTTCATCGCCGCCGACATGCTCGATCCGGCTGCTTTCAGGCGCCTGCGGCTTTGGGCGCTCTGGGGCCGAATCCCCGGCGCCGAGGGCGAATCGCACGCCGGGTGAGCCGTACGCGGCGCCCGCGCAGAACTTAATCCGGAGGCGGCTGTCTGTGTTCGAGAGATCGTGCAGTTCGGCGTCCGCCGCGGAAATAGGCCACGCGGAGGGAGCTCCGCTGGAGGTGCGGCGCTGTGGCTGACGGCGATATCGACCGGGCGCTGGTGGCGCGCGCGCAGCGCGGCGACAAGCGCGCGTTCGAGTTGCTGGTCGAGAAGTATCAGCGCAAGCTGGCGCGGCTGCTGTCGCGGCTGATCCGCGATCCGGCCGAAGTCGAGGACGTGACGCAGGAGGCGTTTATCAAGGCGTACCGTGCGTTGCCGGCGTTTCGCGGCGACAGCGCGTTCTACACATGGCTGTACCGGATCGGAATCAACACGGCCAAGAATTACCTCATTGCGGTCGGCAGACGTGCGCCGACCTCGACCGAGGTGGAGGCCGAAGAGGCGGAAGGGTTCGAGGAGGGTGAGCAACTGCGCGACATCAACACGCCCGAGAGCGTGCTCCTTTCCAGGGAGATCGCCGCGACCGTGAACGCGACGATCGAGGAATTGCCCGAGGAGCTGCGCACGGCGATTCAGCTGCGCGAGTTGGATGGCATGAGCTACGAGGATATTGCGCGTATGATGGATTGTCCGATCGGCACCGTGCGGTCCAGGATCTTCCGCGCGCGCGAGGCGATCGCCGAGCGGTTGCGCCCGCTGCTCGACACCCGAAAAGACAAGAGGTGGTGACGGCATGAAGACCAGGATCTCGGCATTGATGGACGGAGAGTTGGAGTCGGGCGAGAACGAGAGCACGATCGCCAAACTCCGGGAAGACCGCAGCTTGATGGACGCGTGGCGCACGTATCACCTGATCGGTGACGCCTTGCGGCAGACGCGCGCGCTGTCCGATGAGTTCTCCGCGCGTTTTTCGGAGCGCTTGGCGCAGGAGCCGACGGTCATGGCGCCGAGAATGCTCGGCGTCACGGCCCGGGAGCGGGTGCGCCGGGTCGCGCTGCCCATGGCCGCGAGCTTCGCGGCAGTCGTGCTGGTCGCATGGCTCGCGCTCTCTCCTGGGCCGGGAAATCTCCCCGTTCAGGCGCCGCTTGCGCAAAGCGGGCAGCCGGTGCCCGCGCCGGTCGTGCAAGGACCCGCCAGCGTTCCTCTACCCGAAACCGCGAGCGACTACATGCTCGCTCACCAGGCCTATTCGCCCAGCGTCGCATTGCAGGGGATGGCGCCCTATGCGCGCACGGTATCGAGCCCGATCGCCGTGACCAGGCCTCGATGAGCCGCGCGCTCGGCCTCGCGCTCGTAGCATGGGCGGGATTGGCCCATGCCCAGATCTCTTCCGAGGCGCTCGATTGGCTGCGAAAGATCTACGAGGCGACGCAGAAGCTCTCGTATACGGGTACGTTTGTTTATCAGCGCGGCGTTGAATCGGAAACGTCGCGCATTACGCGCCTCGCCGACGCACAGGGCGATCTCGAGAAGCTCGAGGTGCTGGACGGTTTGCCGCGCGAAATCGTCCGCGACCGGGACATCGTAAGCTGCTACCTCCCGGAAAGCCAGATCGTGAAGGTCGATCGCCGCGGAGACCGGCGCGGTTT
>JBFGLA010000180.1:0-5744 GCA_041576355.1 Burkholderiales bacterium | reverse complement strand
CGCGCGGCGAAGGTCTGCAGCAGCGAGCGGCGCTGCGACTCGCGCTCGAGCAGCGCAGTGACATCCTCGAGCGCGAGCACCATGCCGGCGAGCTGCGCCCGGGCGTCAAGAAACGGAGCGACCTGGGTCTTGATCAGCCGCCCGGACGGCGTGGCCGTCACGAAACGCGCGCTGGGTAGGCGCGCGCCGCGATCCAGGCTGCGCTGCAGCTTGTGCGCGGCGTGCGCGATCTGGCCGCGGTCGATCAGCGCGAACACCGAGCGCCCCAGGCCGACCAGGGGGTGCGCCGAGGCCCCGTCGGAGGATTCGAACAGCGCGCGCGCTACCTCGTTGTACAGCAAGATGGTGCCTTCGGCATTGCAGACGAGGACGCCCTGGGCGAGCTCCGACATCAGTGCCGCGAGGCGGTTTCGCTCCTCCTCGAGACTCGCGCGCGCTTCGGCCGCGCGCGTCTCGCTGTCCCGCTGCAGGCCGTGGTAGGCGCCCGCGAGATCGTTGATGGCGGCCGCTACGTCGGCAAGCGCCCCGTTCGCCGAGAGCCGCAGTTCGGCGTTCGCGGATCGGATCACGCGCGTTTGCTCGGCGAGCGCGTGCGCAGGCGCGACGTGCTCGGCAAAGAACCCTCTCACGGCGAGGACGCAGGCAAGCAGCACGAGCCCTGCGAGCAACGCCAGCGCCGGCGTGCGCAGCTCCAGGATGCGCCCCAGGGCAGCGGCATCGGCTTCGGGCAGCCCGGCAGCGAGGAGCGCGCCGAAGCCGGCCACCACCGCGAGGACGGCGAGGTACAGCGCGGCGACCCAGACCGCGAACTTGCCGCGCGGGCTCATGCGCCGCGCGGGGCGCGGCTCGCTCCCAGGAGCTCTCCGATGCGCGCCACGAGCTCCGCGTTGGAGAACGGCTTCGTGATGTACAAGTCGGCCCCGAGAGACAGGCCTTTGTTGACCTCGGCTTCGCGCCCCTTCGCCGAGAGCATCAGGATCCGCACGCGGCTCCATTCCGGGCGCTCGCGAATGCGCTGGCACACGTCGTAGCCGCTTTGCTGCGGCATCATGATGTCGAGCAGCACCAGGTCCGGCGCGAAAGCCTGCACCTCGCGCAGCGCCTCCTCGCCGTTCGCAGCGCTGCGCACGTCGTAGCCGTTGCGCTGCAACAGGTACTCCAGCGCCGCGACGATGTTCGGCTCGTCGTCGACGATCAGCACTTTCTTGGCCATCAGATCTCCACTGGAAGCGTGAACGAGAAGCGCGCACCGGCGCCGGGCCGGCTCTCGACCCAGATGCGCCCGCCGAAATGCTCGACGATGTGGCGGCTGATGTACAGCCCGAGCCCGGTGCCCTGCGGCTTGCCCGTGAGCGTGTCCCCGCCCTGGCGGAATTTGTCGAAGATCACCGCCTGCGCCTCGGGCGCGAGCCCGGGTCCGTTGTCGCTCACGTCCACCTGCACGAAAGCGCCCGCCTTCGACAGCGCGATCTCGATCCTGCCGCGCCCGGGCGCGCAGAACTTGACCGCGTTCGAGAGCAGGTTCAGAAGCACCTGGATGACCCGGTCGAGATCCGCGCGCACCGGAGGGACGCGCCCCGCCGAGCGCACCGACACCTCGATGCCCTTTTCCCTGAAGACCTGGCTCATGCCTGCCACGGCGTCGCCGATCACCGTCTTCATGTCGATGCGCCCGAGCTGCCAGTCCATCCGCCCCGATTCGACCTTGGCGAGGTCCAGCACCTGGTTGATGAGCCGGGTCAGGCGCTCGGTTTCCTTGGCGATGATGTCGACGAACTTCCTGCGCTGCGTCAGCTCGACCTCGGGGTCCTCGCGCAGGATCTCGGAGAACGCGCGAATCGAGGTGAGCGGCGTGCGCAGCTCGTGCGTCACGGTGGAGATGAAGTCGTCCTTGAGCCGGTCGAGCTCCTTGAGCCGCTCATTGGCCGCGCGCAGCTCTGCGGTAGCCGCCTCGAGCTCGCGCGACTTCTGCTCGAGCATGTGGCTGTACATCACGACCTCCGAGGCTTCGTTGAGGATGCGGCGCATCTCCTCGAGCGTGAGCGCTTCTTCCTTCACCGCCTTCGCGACCATGATGCGCGCCGAAGAGGCGCCGATCGCCCCGGCGAGCCGCGTCTCCACGTAATGCACGAACTCGGCGTCGGCGCTGAAGCCGGGATCCGGCCAGCGTGACCCCTTGGCCGCAGCATACTCCCGAAACGCGGCGTCGGCCGCGGCGGCGCCCACGAAGCGTTCCAGCACCTTGTGCAGGTCGCCCGCCGACGCGGTGCCGCGCCAGAAGCGAGCCCCTTCGGCCTCGCGCCGGAAAACATCGACGAACAGCGTCGCCTGCCGGTGCTCCTCCGCGCTCGGCGCGCCGAGCAGCGATGCCAGCACGTATATGCCGACATTGCCGATCATGCTCCAGATCATCGCGTGGGTCGTCTGGTCGAGGCCCGAAAGGCCGAAAAGCTGCAGCGGCTTGAGCAGCTCGATGCCGAAGGGCCCGTGCTCGAGCAGGCCGAGCGGCAGCCATCCCGAGCGCTCGAGCGCGGGCAGGAGCAGCGTGTAGAGCCAGATCGCGAAACCGGTCAGCAGGCCCCACAGCGCGCCGCGTCGCGTGCCGCGCTTCCAGAAGATGCCGCCGAGGATGGCGGGCGCGAACTGCGCCACCGCGGCGAACGAGATCAGGCCGATCGAGACCAGTGCGTAGGCCTCGCCGGCAAGCCGGAAATAGAGGAACCCCAGCAGCAGGATCAGCACGATGGCGCCGCGCCGGATGCCGAGCAACAGCCCGGTCAGGTCGCGGCGCTCGCCCAGGCGCAGCGCGCGCCAGCGCAGCAGCACCGGCATCACCAGGTCGTTGCACGCCATGGTCGAGAGCGCGATGGTCTCGACGATCACCATTCCGGTTGCCGCCGAGAGCCCGCCGATGAACACCAGCAAGGCGAGAAGCTCCTGCTTCTCGACCATCGGCAGGGTAAGCACGAAGGTGTCGGGATCGACGCCGCCGTCGGGGAAATGCAGCAGCCCGCCGAACGCGATCGGCAGCACGAACACGTTGATGGCGAGCATGTACAGCGGGAACAGCCAGATCGCCTTGTGCAGATGTCTTTCATCGGTATTCTCGATCACCGTGACCTGGAACTGGCGCGGCAGAAACATGATCGCCAGCATCGAAAGGATGGTGAGCCAGACCCAGCTCGAGTAGCCGCCGGCGACCCCTTCGAGGGGCGTGAGCATGGGGCGCAGCTTCTCGTCGGCCGCGGCGCGCGCGAACACGTCGCCGAAACCCTCGTAGATGCCGAAAGTCACCCAGGCACCGACGGCGAGGAAGGCGACCAGCTTGATCACCGACTCGAAGGCGATCGCCGCCACCATGCCCTGGTGGTGCTCGGCGGCGTACAGGTGCCGCGTCCCGAACGCAATCGTGAACGCGGCAAGCGTCAGCGCCACCCACAACGCGGTGTCCTGGAGCACCGGCACCGCGTCGAGGTTCGCCGGCATGACCATCGCGGGATACTGCAGAAGCAGCGTGAAGCTGTTGGAGACCGCTTTCAGCTGCAGCGAGATGTACGGCACGATGCCGATCACCGCGATCACCGTCACCACGCCGCCGAGCAGCGCGCTCTTGCCGTAGCGCGAGGCGATGAAGTCGGCGAGCGAGGTGATGCGGTTCTGCTTGCTGATGCGCAGGATCTTGCGCATCACGATCCACCACAGCGCGATCATCAGCGTCGGGCCGATATAGATCGGCAGGAAGCCGACGCCGTCGTGCGCCGCGCGCCCGACGCTGCCGTAGAAGGTCCAGGCCGTGGCGTATACGGCGAGCGACAGGCTGTAGATATAGGGACTGGCGATGACCGAGCGGCCGGCGTCGGCGCGCTTATCAGCGTAATACGCGATCGCGAACAGCAGCCCCAGGTAGGCGAACGATGCGGCGACGATCACCCAGCCCTGGAGCACGGCTCGCTGCCGCTCAGGGTCCCCGTTCGACTGCGAGCGCCATCAGCGCAATGAGCAGCGCCCAGGCGAGGAAGATGTAGGCGTAAAGGACCGGAATGCCAAGCACCGCGGCCGGCACGTTGAAGATGGCGAGGATCGGGTAGTTGAACAACACCCAGCCGAGCAGGCACAGCGCCACCAGCCGCTGCCCCCTGAGGTCCGCCTGGTCCATGTGCCTCCTCCAAGGCTCGTTATGGTAGCAGCTTGCCGAACAGGCGGGCGATGCTGCGGGCGATCTCGCTCTCCAGAGGAAACGACAGCATGCCCATGACCGAGTACCCCAGCAGCCACGGCATCAGGTAGAAGCGGAACATGAAGAAGAACCAGGCGACGTACAGCGGCACCAGGGGCTGGATCAGGAATCCCGGGGTGATCGGGGCGAACAGCTTGAGCAGCGGATTGGTCGCCCGCACGAAGAAGCGCATGAAGAAGAAGCTGCTCGTCTCGTGCAGAAAGATGCTCATGCCGAAGCGGCCGATCAGCGTCCACATGACCATGCCGAAGACATAGTCGATCACGATCGCCCAGAGGGGGAAAGGCTCGGTCATAGCGCGATTGTAAGTCGCAACCGCCAAAATGAAGCCGGGGCGAGCGATCGCCCCGGCTTCTCAGGTCAGACCACTGCGTCAGTGCGTCGAGCCGAGCACCGTCTCGCCCTTCGGAATACGGATCTCGTCGACCATGGCCTGCGTCTCCGCGTCCGGGGCCTTGAACATCAAGGACACCACTACCATGGCGATCAGGCTCGCGCCGGCGCCGATGATGCCGAAGCGCAGGTCGTCGATGCCGATCCAGGGCGTCATGCCGCCCCACTTCACCATGTAGAGATACCAGGTGCCGACCCCCAGGCCCACGGCCATGCCGGCGATGGCGCCTTCGCGGTTGGCGCGCTTCCACCACACCCCGAGCACCAGCGGGAAGAACAGCCCGGACATGGCGAAATCGAAGGCCCAGGCCACCGCGCCGAGAATCCCGGTCAGGCGCAGACTCGCTACCGCGGCACCGGCAGCGCCGATCACCACCAGCAGCACCCGTGCCACGATCAATCGCCGCCTCGTATCCGCCTTCGGATCGATCATCTTGTAGTACAGATCGTGCGAGAGCGCATTGGCGATCGCGAGCAGCAGCCCGTCGGCGGTCGACATCGCCGCCGCCATGCCGCCGGCAGCGACCAGGCCCGAAATCACGTACGGCAATCCCGCAATCTCCGGCGTGGCGAGCACGACAATGTCGCCGCGCATGAAGAACTCGTTGATCTGCACGATACCGTCGCCGTTCGAGTCGATCACCTTCAGGAAGCCGACCGCGCTCCATTTCTGCACCCAGGTGAGGGCATTCACTTCGGCGAGCGACTTACCGATCACGCTGGTGGCGAGGTTCGGATCGAGCACCTGCAGCTTGGTGAACGTCGCGAGCGCCGGCGCCGTGAAGTACAGCAGGAAGATGAAGAACAGCGACCAGGCCACCGAGGTGCGCGCATCCCTCACCGACGGCGTGGTGAAGTAGCGCATCAGGATGTGCGGCAGGGAGGCCGTGCCGAGCATCATGCAAGCGACCAGGGTCACGAACTGGACCTGCGAGATGAAGGTCCCCGCCGCCGCGGCATGCGGTACGGTAAGCGCGGTCATGCCGGCCACCGCTTCAGCCGGCTTGAGCACGCCAACCTGGTGCATTTGCTCCAACTCGAGGATCCTCGCCACGGCATCGCCGTACACGAACTGCGGGATGACGCCGAAGCCCTGCTTGTTGGACATCCAGAT
>JBFGLA010000179.1:0-5763 GCA_041576355.1 Burkholderiales bacterium | reverse complement strand
GAGCAGGAGCTGGCGCGCGTGCTCGCCTACCCGATCGGCAAGAAAGCGCTCGATGGCGCCGCGCAGGCGGCTTGCCTCGAGCGCTGCGCCCGCATCGCGCGCAAGCCGGAGGGCGACGCGCGCGGCGCGCAGCCGCCGCTGCCGGCGTGCCGCGACCCGGACGATCAGAAATTTCTTGAGCTGGCGCGCGCGTGCGCGGCGGATTTCCTGGTCACCAAGGACCGGGCGCTGCTCGAGCTGGCGCGACGTAAGCGCCGGCCCGTGGCGTTTCGCATCGTCACGCCCGGGGCCCTGGCGCGCGAGCTATAGCGGCGCGAGCCGCGCGGCGGCCGCGGTTTCTTCGCTGATCTTGCTTGGTGCCGCTCCGTGGGCGACTTGCAGCGCGCCCGTGCCGCGATCGGGGTTGAAGAGCAGCATGGGGGCGGGCCCGCGGCGTGCCGACCAAGGCGAGGAGAGAACCATCCAGCCCAGAATCTCCTTCAGGCTTGCGCGCGGCTGGACCATGACCAGGTCGACATCGCCCCGCTCCAGATAGCTCTGCACGACTCTGTTCCACGGGCCCGGGCGGACCTCGACGGCGGTCTTCACCCCTTTCTTGCGCAAAGCCACGCGCGCGGGGGCGATTCTTTGCTGGGCGAGGAGCCGCTGCGCATCGACGCCATAGATCGCCGCGATCCGGCGCCCCGCGCGCATCGCCTCACGCGCGGAATCCGTTGTCGTGGAGTGGTCGCGCAGCCACTCAAGAAAGCCGCTCACCGGATAGCGCACGAGAAACACGACCAGCGTCCCCGGTCGGGACAGCTTCTCCAGATGAAGAACGATGTCCTCGAGACAATCGCGTTTTTCCAGGAGAACCAGGATTTTTCTCGTCATAGTTTCGACTCCCCGGGCGGTCACGAATCATGGCCCTGAAAACAGGCCGCAGTGCGGCTAGGTGGTGCCGGAGGAGGCTGCCTGTCGCGGGGTTGCGTAGGGCTTCCCCAGGAAACGAGTGCAAAAAGCCCGACGTGGCATGCGACCGGGAAGGGCCCTATTAGGGGCCCGACTAGGAGGATCCGGCCGCACCTCCCATGAAGAAGTCGACCAGCCCGGCGAAATCAGCTCCTCCGGCACCGCCACCATCGTAGGCGCGGCGCCGAGGTAAAGGAATTCCCAGAACGACATAGGGCGGGCCTATAACGAATGGCCTAGTGACCTGAGCGCTCCGGAGCACGAGGATCGGGGGCGCAAGGGTAGAGGGGGGAATGAGGCCGGACCATCAGCCGTCGGACGCGACAGGCAGCCTCGAAGAGGAGCTTTTGCGTCTGCTCGCGCGCCAAGGGCGGCGGGTTCCGATACCCGTTTTTCTGGCCGCGGTGATGATCGCCGCGATGGCGTACGGTCGATTGCCCACTGCGCTCCTCGCGGGGTGGCTCGTGCTCGTCGCGATCGTGCTGGGGGTGCGGTGGGCGGTTCTCGGGCGACTGCCGGCGCTCACTGCAATTTCCGCGCAGAATCGCTTGCGCATCGCGATCGCGCTGAGCGCGATCAACGGGGCCACGCACGGGCTGTCGCTCGGGTTCTTCCCTTACCTTCCGCTGTACGAGCGGGCGTTCCAGTCGATGCTGCTGGTTACCGCGTGCACGGGCTCGGTCGCCACCACGGCCGGCTACAAGCCGATCTTCCTTGCCTACGTGCTGCCCACGCTCGGCCCGCTGGTCGTGCTCTGGGCTGTCAGTCCGGGGGTGGCGAACGTCGGCTGGATCGAGATCTCGACCGCCGGGGTGTTCGCGTTGATCGGCTTGATTCTTGTCGCCCTGGCCGGGGACGCGTTTCGCCTGTTTCGCGAATCGTTCGAGATCCGCCTGCAGCAGGCGGAGCTGAACCGGCAGCTACGGACCGCGCTCGATCAGGCGGAGGCGGCGAATCGGGCCAAGACCCGGTTCCTCGCCTCCGCCAGCCACGACTTGCGGCAACCGATCCACACGCTGTCGCTGTTCGGAGCTGCGCTCACGATGCGCCCGCTCGACCACGAGAGCCGCGATATCGCGAAGCACATGAACACCGCGCTTCAATCGCTCGCCTCCCAGCTCGATTCGCTGCTCGATATCTCGAAGCTGGATGCAGGGGTGGTGCGGGTCAACCGGGGCCCGGCGACGCTGCGCCCGATCCTGGAGCGCTTGCACGAGGAATTCGCGCCGAGGGCGCGCGGCAAGGGCCTCAGAATGGATCTCGAGTGCCCGCGCGACGCGCTCGTCGACATCGACCCGCTGCTCCTCGAGCGGATCCTGCGCAATCTCCTCGACAACGCCGTCAAGTACACCGGCACCGGGGGGGTCGCGCTGCGGGCAGAGCGCACGGCAGGCGGATACGACGTGACCGTTTCGGATACCGGCCGCGGCATCCCGGAGGCCGAGCAGCCGCGCGTGTTCGAGGAGTTCTACCAGCTTGATAACCCGGAGCGCGACCGGACCAAGGGCCTCGGCCTGGGTCTTGCGATCGTGACGCGCCTGGCCGATCTCATGCGAATCAAGATGCACATGACCTCCTCCCCCGGCAGGGGAACGCAGTTCGTGCTTACGGTTCCCGAAGCCGCGAGCGCGGCGGCGAGGACCGCCGAGCCGACCTCTACTGCCGCGCCGCTCGGCGCGCTGCACGTGCTCGTCGTCGACGACGAAGCCGCGATCCGGATCGGCATGAAGACGCTGCTCGAGGCGATGGGCTGTCGCGCCACCTTGGCCGACGGCACGGCGAGCGCGCTCGCCGCGGCGCGCGCCGACGAGCCCGACCTCGTGGTCGCGGACCTGCGCCTGCGCGGCGGCGACGACGGCTTCGAGACCGTGCGCGCGATCCGCAAGCTCTATCCGCAACTGCGCGCGATCCTCATCAGCGGCGATATCGCCGCCGAGCGGCTGCGCGAGGCCGAGGCCGCGGGGATCCCGCTCCTGCACAAGCCCGTGCCGTTCGAAATTCTGAAGCGGGAAATCGCGCACGGGACCTGACGGTGGGCGAAGAACGATCCGGGCGCGCGACGGCGTGGATTTCGCATGGCTTCGAGGAGCTCGCCGCTCGGCTGGAGGGCCAGGAGCCGGACGGCGAGGCGCACTATGACCTTGTCATCGTAGGCAGCGGCTACGGCGGCGCGATCGCTGCCGCGGAGCTTTCGGGCTACGAAGTTCGCTCGGATTCCAAGCGTTGCCCATTCACCGTGTGCGTCCTGGAAAGGGGCAAGGAATACCTGCCGGGGATGTTTCCGCCGCGCATGGCCGACCTCGCGGGCCACGTGCGCTTCAGTATTGCGACTTCGCCCCATCCCCGCGGCGTGCGCGAAGGCCTGTTCGACATTCGCGTCGGCCCCGATGTGTCGGCGCTGGTCGCAAACGGCTTGGGCGGCGGGTCGCTCATCAACGCCGGGGTGATGGAGCAGCCGTGCGGCACCGTGTTCGGCTCTTGGCCGGCAAAGGTCAGGAGCGATCTCGCGCAGCAGGACTACTACGCGCGCGTGAAGAAGCTGCTCGGCGCTGCAGACGATGACGGCGACAACACGATCGAGCGCCATCGCGAAGGGCCGCCGGCGAAATTCGCGGCGCTCAAGCGCCTCGCCGAGGGCGACGCCGCAGCGTGCTTTCGCGCCGCGTCGGTCACCATCGCGATGAAGGACAAGGAGAACTCGAGCGGCGTGATGCTCAAGGAGTGCGCGCGTTGCGGCGATTGCACGACCGGGTGTAATCACGGCGCGAAGGACTCCCTGGATCTCAATCTTCTCGTCCGCGCCCAGCGCCGGGGCGCCGAGATCTACACCGGCGCGACGGTGCTTCGCATCGAGCACGAAGTACGCGAGCGCAATGGGCGAGACGGGCTCTGGCTGCTCGATGTCGTACACACCGACGAAAAGCTGCGAAAACGGCAGGGTCCGCCGCTGCGGCTGAGGGCAGACAAGGTCATCCTCGCCGCCGGCACCTTCGGCTCGACCGAGATCCTGCTGCGCTCGCAAAGCGAGACGCTCGCGTTCTCGCACCGCCTCGGCTCGAATTTTTCCGCCAACGGCGACGCGATCGCGGTCGCGTACAACGGGGAAACGAAGGCCCATGCCGTGGCGGACGAATCGCAGGACCCGCACACGCGCAACGTCGGGCCGACGATCACGGGCGTGATCAGGCTGCAAGACGAGGCGGAACGATCGACCGTGATCGAGGAACTCGCAATCCCCGGCCCGCTGCGACGCGTGCTCGAGGAAGTGGTGACCAGCGCGAACGCCTTGCATGAGCTGGTGCGGCCGGACACCGAACCGCACGGCAGCGCCAACCCGGTACCCGATCCGTGCGCGGTCGACCGCGACGCGATCGAGAACTCCCTGCCCCTGGCGATGATGGGCGACGATGGCGCCGAGGGTGCGCTCGAGCTCGTCGGCGGAGACGAGGAGGATACGGGCGACGGCGCGATCTGCGTGCGCTGGCCGGCAGCGCGCGACGATTCCCTCTACACGAGGCAGATCGAGATTCTCCGGGCCCGCGCCGGCGAGCCGAAGTCGCGCGACTGCCTGCGCGCGAACGCGCTGCGCCAGCTGTTGCCCGGCTGGCTGCTCGGCAGGTTCGTCGCGCCGGAACCGCCCGCTGCGCGAAACAAGGTCCGCATCCTGCCCAATCCGATGTGGCAAATGGTGCCCGACGCGCTGCACGAGCTGTTCGGGAGCGAGCGCGGTCCGCTCTTCACGACGCACCCGCTCGGCGGATGCGCGATGGGAGAGCACGCCGGGCAGGGCGTCGTCGATCAACTGGGGCGGGTGTTCGATTCATCCAAAACGCCGAACGGGACGGACTTGCACACCGGCCTCGTAGTGCTCGACGGCTCGATCATCCCGGCGGCGCTGGGGATCAATCCCGCGCTGACAATCGCCGCAGTCGCCTTGCGCGCCGTCGAGCAGTTGCGATTGGATTGGAAACTCGTGCCGAAGGCGGACGATCCCAAGGAGCGGGAGACGACGGCGAATCCGCCGGTCGAGAATAAACGACCGAAGTTCCGAGATGTCCCCGCCGCCGTTGTCCCGGCGCCGACGTTCATCGAGATCATCGAACGGATGTCGGGGCCCGCGATGCTGGTGGACAAGGACGGGCGACCGACGCCGAGCGTGGTCGAGCTGACATTCAAGTTTCACCCCGCCCCTCTCATGCAGCTCGCGCCTCCCGACGCACCGCTGAGAGTGGCCGACGGCATGCTGAGAATCTTCAAGGAGGACGACTGGAAGAAGTGGAGGCTCAAAGGCGAGCCTGAAGGGGAGAGCGGCATCGTTCAGTACCAGGGTCCGATTTCTGGCGAGTTGTACCTGCTTCGCCGGGAAGCCTCGTCGTCCAAGGCTCGGCAGTGCCGCTCGCTGCGCGCGTGGCTCCTCAACCGGGGCTTGCGCGACATGTGGCAGTGGTTCAGGGATCGGCGACGGAAGGACCTGTCCGGCGGGCTGACCGGAATACTGAAGAAGGCGTGGACGATGTTCTGCAACACCTGCGCCGTGGCCTCGCACGCGGGCGAAGTGAGGCGTCTCGAGTACGAGTTGAAAGTCGATCCAAACCCCACGATCGACAAAAAGCTGTTCGCGATCGAGCCCGGTCAGCGGATCCGGGGCGTGAAGCGGCTCACCTATGCGAGGAGATCGAACCCCTGGCGCCAGCTCATGGAAATGGCGCTGGAAGAATTTCCCGCGCGTTCCGAGGCCGCACAGGCGCCGATCCTCGAGTTGGATACGAAGTACCTCGCCCGGCGGCGAGTGCCGCTGCTGCGCATCGTCGG
>JBFGLA010000178.1:0-5793 GCA_041576355.1 Burkholderiales bacterium | reverse complement strand
TGATGAGGTGATCGCGGTTCACCGTCATGAGCGGCCGGTCCCAAACCTGGTAAAACACCCGCACCGGCGCGCGGCCGGCGTAGCGAGCGCGCAGTTCGACGAGATCCGCGGCGAACGTTTGCGCGGCCTGAACCGCGATCGTCTCGGTGCCCGCGAGCCGGCCGAACTGCTCGATCGATCGCGCGATCGAGTCGAGCGGACGCGGCTCGTTGTAGAACACCGGGAGTCCGAGCTGGGTCAGTTTGTCGAGCTGCCGCTGAGCGTTGCCGCTCAGCCAGATCACGACCAGGTCGGGGTCAAGGAGAACGATACGCTCGAGGTCGAGTTGCGCGTTGTTTCCAACGCGCGGGATGTGCCGTGCCGCTTCCGGAAAGTCGCTGTATTCGACCGTGCCGACAATGCGATCGCCGGCCCCGGCCGCAAACAGCAGCTCGGTCACATGCGGCGCGAGACTCAGGATGCGCCTCGCGGGCGCCTGGAGCACGACCGCGCGGCCGTCGTCGTCGATCACGCGGACCTCGGCGCGGGCGGGGCCGCCGCACCAGGCGAGCCACGAAGCCAACGCTAGACCCAACACCTTGTCGAGCAAGGTCATTGCGCCACGAACACCGGCCGCCCGGCAACTTCGACGCGCGTCACGCGATGACCGAACGCATCCCATAGCTCGGGCTCGGTCATCACCTCATCGACCGGGCCCTGCCGCACGATTCCCCGCGGCGTGAAGATGAGCGCATGACTCGCGAAGCGCGCCGCAAGATTGAGGTCGTGCACTGAAAAGAGAACGCCTTTGCCGCGCTCGCGGGCGAGCTTCCCGAGATGCGTCAGCACTTGCACCTGGTGGCGCAGGTCAAGGTGCGCGACCGGCTCGTCGAGCAAGAGGAGCGGCGCATCCTGCGCGAGCACCGCAGCGAGCGCGACGCGCTGGCGCTCGCCGCCGGAGAGGGTCAGCACGTCGCGCTGCGCAAGGCCGGCCAGGTCGACCGCCTCGAGCGCGGCCAACGCGATCGCACGCTCGCCTTCGTCCTCCCATTGCCAGCGCGTGAGGTGGGGATGGCGCCCCAGCAGGACGCTATCGAGTACGCTCGCGCTGAAAGCGTCGTGCAGGGTCTGCGGAAGGAAGCCGCGCAACCGCGCCGTATCGGCGAGCGGCCGCTCGTCGAGCGACTTGCCCGCGAGCCGCACCCATCCGGCCTGCGGCACTCGCAGCCCCACCAGGGTGTGCAGGAGCGTGCTCTTGCCGGCGCCGTTCGGGCCGAGCAGGCACCAGACTTCGCCCTCGTGCATGCGAAAGCCGAGATCGCGCACCAGATATCTTCCGCCAACCGCAAGCGTCAGTCCCCCTACCTCGAGTAGCGCCGGCGCTCTCATGATCTCCTCGGATTGCGCAGCAGCAGGAACATGAAGGCCGGAACCCCGACCAGCACGGTGATCGCGCCCACCGGCAGCTGCTGCGGCGCGACGACGGTACGCGCCGCGGTGTCGGCGATAAGGAGTAGCGTGCCCCCCGCGAGCGCGCTCGCGGGCAGAAGGACGCGCTGATCGTTGCCGAATGCGAGACGCAGCGCGTGCGGCACAACCAGCCCGACAAAGCCGATGCTCCCGGCAGTCGTCACGGCAACCGCGGTCGCGACTGAGGCGACGAGAAAGACCGCGCGACGCAGCGGCGCGACTCGCACGCCGAGCGCATGCGCGAGCGCTTCGCCGCGCAACAGTACGTTCAGATCGCGCGCGGCCGGGTACACCGCGGCGAGCGCCGCGGCGAGCACGATCATGCCCGGCAGCCACGAATCGACGCCATTCAGGTCTCCCATCAACCAGAAGAGCATTCCCCGCAGCCTGCCTTCGGGCGCGAGAGTGAGCATCAGCGCGACAATCGCCGCCCACCCTGCAGCCAAGACGACGCCGGTGAGCAGCAAGCGCGACGACGCGTCGAGGGCACCGAACATCTGCTGGCGCGCGAAATCGCGCCGGGCAAGCGTGTACACGAGAACGATCGCCGCGAGCGCGCCGAGTGCCGCACCGGCATGGGCCGCGATCGCGCCCAGCCCCGCGAGCATGGCGCCGAGCGCGCCCACCGCCGCGCCGCCCGAAAGGCCGAGCACGTACGGATCGGCGAGCGCGTTGCGCAGCAGGATCTGCATCAGCGCGCCGGCGAGCGCGAGCAGCCCGCCGGTGGCGAACGCGGCGAGCGCCCGCGGCAGCCGCAACAGCCGCACCACGTCCTGCTGCACGCCGGCCCCGCCGGCGAGCGCGTCCCAGACTTCGCGCAGGCCGATGGGCATGCTGCCCACCGCCAATGCGGCGAACACGCTCGCCACCGCGAGGGCGGCGAGCAGGGCGACCACGATTGCGGCGCGGCGAGCCGACATGTCAGCGCCTATTTCGGCGCATAACGAAACCCGGCGAAGAGATTAGCGCCTGGCGTGTTGAAGCCCTTCACCAGCTCGTAGTCCTTGTCCAGCAGGTTATTCACCCGCCCAAACAGCGACCACTCCGGCGATAGCCGGTACTTCATGTCGACATTGACGATGCCGTATCCGTGGGTTTGCTCAGTGTTCGCCTGGTCGACCCAGCGCGGCCCGGAGGCGACAAGCTGTACGCCAACCCCCCAGCGCTTGTCGCCGTAACGCAGCTCGGCTGTCCCTTGCCGCGCGGCTCGGCGGATGAGATATCGGCCGGTGTCTTCGTCCTTCGCGCTTAGCGCGTCGTAGCTCGCGTACACCGTCCAGCTGCCGAAGCGGCGCTCGTAGCGCGTCGTCGCGCCCTTCAACACGGCGCTGCCGACGTTGACCGTGGTGTCAAACGATGCCGGGGCGGGCGCGTCGCCGAAAGCGATCAGATCGCTCACCCGATTGTGGTACGCGGTCACGCTGAAGCGCTCGCCCGCCGCCTCGTAGACGATGCCCGCTTCGCGATTGCGCGCGCGCTCGGGTTGCAGGTTGGGATTACCCACGTAGAAGCTGGCGAAATCCACCGGCCAATACAGATCATTGAAGGTCGGCACACGGTATGCCGTACCCGCAGAGGCGGTCGCCCGCCACGCCGCGGTGAACTCGTAGCTGTAGCCGAGCGATCCGGTGCTGCGGCCGCTGAACTGGGTGTAGCGGTCGCGCCGCGCGCTCGCCTGCACGACATGCGCGCCGATCACCGCCTGATAGCCCGCGGCGAGAGATCGGGAGGTTCGCTCGGATACCGTGTACGCGACCGTGTTCGAGCTCACCTGTTCTTCGCGTTGCTCGGCGACGAGAAGCAGCGTCCCGCTCCCCAGCGCAACGCTGTTTTGCCATGACAACTGATCCTGCACGGTGGCGAAAGTCTGACCGCTGACCGTTGCCGCGACCGGGTCGAGCGAATAGCTGGTAATCCTGTCCTCGCCTCGCCCGGCAACGAGCTCGCTCGTCCAGTTGGACGCGATGCGATTGCGCGAGTAGAGCGAGTACGACGTGAGCGTCTGATCGAGGAAATTGTCGAAGTCGTTCGTGCAGACGAGGAAGGTCGGATCGCAGTTTGCCTGATCGAAATGAGTTCTGCCCTCGGCTCGAAGCACGCGCATCCCCAGCTCGTGCTCGCCGTTCAGGCGCCGCGCGAGTTGGCCGGAGAAATTGCGGTTGCGGTACCCGTCGTTATCGGGATTGAAGCCGAATGCGCCGGGCCGGGTCGCGGAGAAGCCATCGCTCTCGATGTGCCCGGCATTCAGGTTGAAGCTCGTGTCGCCGCTGCGGCCCCCGTAGTTCGCCGAGCCGGCGGCGGTCCGATAGGTGCCGCCGCCCGCTTCCGCGCTGAGGCGCGGCGCGCCCTCGCCCCGGCGGGTGAAGATCTGGACGACGCCGTTCACGGCGTCGGCCCCGTACAGGGAACTCGCCGGGCCGCGCAGGATTTCGATGCGATCGATCTGGTTCAAGGGAATGTGCTCGAGCGCGGTCGTGCCCTGCGTCGCAGAAGACATGCGCTGGCCGTCGATCAGTATCAGCGTTTGCGATCCGCTCCCCCCGCGGATGCTGACCGTGGTGGCCGAGCCGGCGCCGCCCGTGCTCGTGACCTGGACCCCGGGCTGCGCTTGCAGCAGCTCGCCCAGGGTCGACTGGCTCGCCCGCTCGATCCGCTCGCGCGAAATGACGCTCACGTCGCTCACCACCGTGCTCGCGCGAGTCGGCGTACGGGTAGCGGTAACGACCAATGCTTCCTCATCGGCAGATTGAACACAGAACGATGCAGCGAGCGCGCCCGCAAGCACCACGCCGCGCAAGGACTGAAGCATGAAATTCTCCCCTCGATGGCCAGCGTCCCCGCAGGCCGTTGCCTGACAAGAAGCGTCCGGGGAGAGGGCAATGCGGGGGCGGAATGCTGGGCGCACGTCGCTCGCGCATCGACGGCAGCCTCCCGCAACCGCTTCGCTTGTTTTCTGGCCGGTATCCGGGCTGGCAAGTTTTGATGCGCTCACCTTCCCACGGCGATGCCGCAGTGGTGCGAGGCCCTGGGAGGGCGCTCGCAAAGCGCACCCGCACTTGCTTACCGTTGCGGGGGCAGCACAGGTTGCCGAATCGATCGGTCCCTGTTTCCCGTTTCATCCGGACCGCCGAAGAACGCGGACCGGACACCAGAAAACCGAGAAGGATTATACCGACGCCCGCCTCAGAAGCTCTGGCCAGGCAACGGACACTCGCGCCGGGCCGGTTCCTGCGCACTATTTCCGGTCATGGCAACGCCTTTCGCGGCCGGGCCGGGCCCGCGATTCCCGCGCACACCTCAATGTCATGAAACACATGCAGAACCGGGCCTTATTTCTTGACGCAATTTGAAATTTGAAACATAGTCCGCGCGTGGAGGCCGAGTTCAATTCGCTCGAAGCGAAGGTGGCGCAGTTCGTGGCGCTGTGCGAGCGCCTGCGTACCGAGAATATCGAACTGCGCCAGCAGCTTGCCACGGCGCAGAGCGATGCGCGGCGCCTGAACGACAAGATCGACGGCGCCAAGTCTCGGCTCGAGCGCCTACTTTCCAGGCTCCCGGAGTAGTGCCGTACCTCGCGCCGCGCAGTCCATGAAAGCACGCAAAGACGTGTCCACGGCGGAGGGTGCAAAGACCATCGACGTCTCCCTTCTCGGACGAACGTATCGCATCGCCTGCAGCGACAGCGAACGCGAAGCGCTCTTGCGGGCCGTCGCCTATCTCGACGGCAAGATGAGCGAAATCCGCAAAGCCGGCAAAGTGGCCGGTACCGAGCGCATTGCGGTCATGGCGGCGCTGAATATCGCACACGAGCTGTTGACGACGAAGCTCGGCGGCTTTGACATCGGGGAAGCCAAGCGTAGAATCAACGACATTGAAGCGACGCTCGATGCGGCGCTTGCCAAGCAGGAAAAGCTGTTCTAGAGCACAGAGTTTCACGTCCCCTGCCGTGTACGACAGGGCTCGTATTTTCCGAACCGATAGCTTCCTGAGGTCGCGGCCCTAGCGTCACTGTTGTGATCGTCCCACGCACGCGTGCCGGACGAACCTGATGTGGCCGGAAAGCGACCACCCTGTTTGGCAGGGTTCGGGAGCGGAGCCCGCCGGCATGTGCGGGGGGCACCCCTTTAAGGAACTAAAATGCGGCGGACGCGGCAGGTGCCGCGCCCGCCGCATTGCGTTCAGCTGAGGCCATTTCTCGCATGCCTTATTGGCTCATGAAAAGCGAGCCGGACGAGTGCTCGAACGACGATGTGCTCGCGGCACCCGGGCGGAAGACGCCATGGAGCGGCGTACGCATCTACCAGGCGCGCAACTTCATGCGCGACGAGATGACACTCGGCGATG
>JBFGLA010000177.1:0-5841 GCA_041576355.1 Burkholderiales bacterium | reverse complement strand
TTCGGCCACCAGCTTCATCGCGCTGGTCGGCACGAACTCTCGGATCCTGTCCTGGGTCTTCAGGACGAGCTGCCCGTTCTGATAGCAGGCCACGTTGTCGGTCTGCTCGAATGCCTCTTTGGCGTGGGCGGCGGATGCGGGGATGAGGGACATCAGCACTAGGCTTGCCGTTAACGACTGGCGTCTGTTCGATCGCATCGCGTCCTCCTGAGGGTGAGTGGAAGGGTCCTGAATGATGGTGACGCTCAAGCGAGCGTCTTCAGCACATCCGCCACGGTGCCGAACATCTGGTCGAGGTGCTTGTCCTCCACGATCAGCGGCGGACAGAACGCGAGCGCATCCCCGATCGGCCGCACGAACACGCCCTTGTCCCAGCAACGCTCGAAAGCCTCGAACGCCCGCGCGCCCGGCGCCCCCGGGCGCGGCGCAAGCTCGACCGCGCCGATGAGTCCGAGGTTGCGGCAGTCGATCACGTTCGGAAGTCCCTTCAAGGCGTGCACGCCGTCCTCGAACTGGCGCGCAATCTCGCCCGCCGCCCGCGTGAGCAGCCCCTCCTCGGCGTACGTGTCGAGCGCGCCCATCGCCGCCGCGCAGGCGAGCGGGTGGCCCGAATATGTGTACCCGTGGAAGAACTGCACTCCGGCGTCCTGTGAAGCCATGAACGTTTCGTAGATCGAATCCTTCACCAGCACGCCGCCGAGCGGCACCGAGCCCGAGGTGATTCCCTTGGCGAAGGTGATGAGGTCGGGCTCGACGCCGAAGTGCTGCGCGGCGAACGGCGTGCCGAGCCTTCCCCAGGCGGTGATCACCTCGTCGAAGATGAGCAGGATCCCGTGCCGCGTGCAGATCTCGCGCAGCCGCGCGAGATAGCCCTTGGGCGGAACGAGGACGCCGCCTGCGCCCGAGATCGGCTCGACGATGACGGCGGCGATGTTCTCCGCACCGTGCAGCGGAATGAGGCGGGTCTCCAGCTCGTCGGCCAGGTCGGCGCCCGGCCCCGCGCAACCTCTAACGAACGCGCGCGTCGCGAGATCCTGGGTATGACGCAGGTGATCGACCGCCGGCAGCAATCCGCCGGCGAACGCCCTGCGGTTCACGGGCACGCCCGAGACCGATATTCCGGCCAGATTGACGCCGTGGTAGGCGCGCTCACGGCCGATGAACCGCGTGCGCGTCGCCTCGCCCTTCAAGCGGTGATACGCGAGCGCGATCTTCAACGCCGTGTCGACCGACTCGGATCCCGAGTTCGTGTAGAACACGTGCCCCATGCCGCGCGGCGCGAGCTCGGCGATGCGCTCGGCGAGCCGGAACGGCAGCGGATGGCCGAGCGAGAAGGAGGAGGCGAAATCGAGCTCGCCCGCCTGCGCACGGATCGCCTCGACGATCCGCGGCCGGCAGTGCCCGGCGTTCACGCACCACAGGGTCGCGAGGCCGTCGAGCACCTTGCGGCCCTCCGGCGTCGTGTAATACATGTCCTTCGCCGATGCGACCAAGCGCGGCGCGCGCTTGAAGCGCAGGTTGTCGGTGAACGGCATCCAGTAGTGCTCGAGGTCAAGCGCTCGGTCTGTTCGCTGCGACGTGCTCATGGCAAGGCTCTCCGGTCAGGGGTTCAGGCGGATCTCCGCGCGCACCGCGTCCCACGCGACCGCGACGCGCGCATCCTCGCGCCGCTCGACGAGACCCAGCTCGATAAGCCGCTTGACGTCGGTGTGCACATTCTTGTAGTCGCGCGCAAGGCGCTTCGCGAGCTCGTACACCGTGAGCGGCCCGTCGGCGCGCAGCCGCTCGAGCAGCGTCCAGCGTAACGGCGTCAGCGCATGCAGGAGCGCGGGCAGATCGGGAAGCGTCAGCACGTGCTCGGGATCGAGTGCGGCGCCTTCGACCAGGCGGTTCCATTTCGCCTCGAACCGGTCGAGCGCGCCCGCTGCGCCACCGAGGCGGACCTCAAGCGTGCGCTTCGCCGCCATCGGAGATTACCTCGATATCGCGCTCGAAATCGTAGCGCAGCTGCTCCACCGACTTGAACTCGTAGCGCGTCGCACGAGCGCGCACGAGCCGGCGATCGCCTCGGCCCGCTTCGTTGTCGTATTGCACGAGCCAGGCGCCGTCGCGGCCGTAGCGCAGGCGGTAGCGCGCGCGCCCTGCGCCAACCCGCCAGAGCGCCATTTCGAGCTCCGCGCCGTCGGGCAGCCGGACGCTTTCCGAGTGAACCAACATATGGCACAGGATACCATAGTCGACTAGGCTAGAATGGCTGGCGTGGCGCCTCGAAACGACTTCTTCAACCTCTACCGGCACGGGTTCGCCCGCGTCGCGGTCGCGACCCCACCGGTGCGAGTCGGCGATCCGGCATACAACCTCGAGGGAACCGTGTCGCTCATGCGGGCGGCGGCGCGCGAGAAGGCGATCGTCGCGGTGTTTCCCGAGCTGGGGCTTTCCGCGTACAGCTGCGAGGACCTCTTCCACCAGCAGGCGTTGCTCGAGGGCGCGGAGGACGCGCTTGCGCAACTGCTCGCGCGCACGCGCAACCTGCCGCTCGCTGCCTTCGTCGGCGTGCCGGTGAGGATCGACGGCCTGCTCTACAACTGTGCCGCGCTCGTGTGCCACGGGCGGCTGCTCGGCGTCGCGCCGAAGACCTACTTGCCCAACTATCGCGAGTTCTACGAGCTGCGCCAGTTCACGCCCGGTGAAACCACGCCGCGGCGCGAGATCGCGCTCGCGGGGCAAACGGCGCCGTTCGGCACCGATTTGATCTTCCGGCTCGAGGAAGAGCCGCGCCTCGCGCTCTTCGCCGAGATCTGCGAGGACCTCTGGGTGCCGGTGCCGCCCTCCTCGTTCGCCGCGCTCGCCGGCGCGACGGTGATCGCGAACCTGTCGGCCTCGAACGTGGTGATCGGCAAGCACGCGTACCGGCGCGAGCTCGCCGCCAACCAGTCGGCGCGCTGCATCGCCGGCTATCTCTACAGCGCCTCGGGCGTGGGCGAATCGACCACCGATCTCGCCTGGGACGGCCACGCGATGATCGTCGAGAACGGGACGCTGGTCGCCGAGTCGCGGCGCTTCTCCGACGAGCCGCAGCTGACGGTCGCCGACATCGATCTCGATCGGCTCGCCGCCGACCGCATGCGGCAAAACTCGTTCGGCGAGGCGATGCGCCGACACGCGGCCGAAGTTGCGCGATTTCGCACCGTGGAATTTTCGCTCGATCTGCCGAAGGGTCGCTTGCCTCTCGCGCGCCGGATCAACCGCTTTCCCTACGTGCCAGGCGACCCGGCCACGCGCGACGCGCGCTGCGAAGAGGTGTACCGCATCCAGGTGCAGGGGCTCGCGACCCGCATGCGCGCGACCGGATCGAAGAAGCTCGTGATCGGCGTCTCGGGCGGGCTCGACTCAACCCAGGCGCTCCTCGTGTGCGCACGCGTAATGGACCAGCTCAAGCGCCCCCGGCGCGACATCCTCGCCTACACGATGCCGGGCTTCGCGACCTCGAGCCGCACCCGCAACCAGGCCTGGCAGCTCATGCGCGCGATCGGCACGAGCGCCGAGGAGATCGACATCCGCCCCTCGTGCGAACGGATGCTCAAGGACCTGGGGCATCCCTACGCCAAGGGGCGCAAGGTCTACGACGTCACCTTCGAGAACGTGCAGGCGGGCGAGCGCACGAGCCACCTCTTTCGTCTCGCCAACATGCACGGCGGAATGGTCGTCGGCACCGGCGACCTCTCGGAGCTTGCGCTCGGCTGGTCGACCTACGGCGTGGGCGATCAGATGTCGCACTACAACGTGAACGCCTCGGTGCCCAAGACCCTGATCCGATATCTCATCGCCTGGGTCGCGCGCTCGGGGCAGTTCGACCGCGACGTCGCGCGCGCGCTCGAGCGCGTGCTCGCCACCGAGATCAGCCCCGAGCTGATTCCCGGCGAGAGCGAAGACAAGCCCGGGCAGCTCACCGAGGCGGTGATCGGACCGTACGCGCTGCAGGACTTCCACCTCTACTACACGCTGCGCTTCGGCTACGCGCCCTCGAAGGTCGCGTTCCTCGCCTGGAACGCCTGGCGCGGCAAGGACGGCTACCGGCTCGCCGAGATCCGCAAGTGGCTGAAGGTGTTTCTGACGCGGTTCTTCCAGACCAGCCAGTTCAAGCGAAGCGCGTTGCCGAACGGCCCCAAGGTGGGATCGGGCGGATCGCTCTCCCCGCGCGCCGACTGGCGCGCGCCGTCGGACGGCGTCGCCGAGGCGTGGCTCGCCGAGTTGGCCCGGGTTCCGGCGAGCGAGGGGTGAGCGTCAGGGCACGTAGACTTCCACGGTGGAGACGATCGTCCCGGCAGCATTCGTTCCGCCCACCGTGTACAGGCGGCCATTGAGGACTCCGGAACCCATTGCGTATCTTCCCGTAGGCATGTTGAGCTTCGAAGTCCAGCTGTTCGCGAGCGGATCGTAGGCTTCGAGCGCCGAGAGTGCCCCGGTCGAGGCGGCACCTCCCGCCACGTAGACGATGCCGTTGATTACCTGCACCGCGGACGAGTACCGCGCGGTCGGCATCGCCGCCTTGGTCGTCCAGTTGTTCGCGACGGGATCATAGGCGACGACCGAGTTCAGATAAGTCGCGCCGTTGTTTCCGCCGAAAACATAAAATAGTCCGTTGACGACCGCACCACCGGGCATTAGACGGCCCAACGGGAGCGGCTGTGCAGTGCTGCTCCACGAGTTGGTCGCGGGATCGTACACCTCAAGCACCGTCTCGGAACTGCACGGCGGACACGCGATCGATCCGCCGGCGACATAGAGCTTGCCGTTGATCACGCCGGTCGCCATGCCCCAACGCGCCGTCGGCATCGGTGTGCCGCTCGTCCAGGTGTTGGCGACCGGGTCGTAGATCTCCAGAAGGTTCGTCGTCCCGATCCTGCAATCGGAATCGACGCAGCCGCCGACGACGTAGAGCTTGCCGTTGATCACACCCGCAGCGGGCAGGGCGCGGCTCGTCGGCGCCGACGTCTTCGTCGTCCAGACGTTGGTCGCGGGATCGTAGGCTCGCACCGTGGTCGTCGCAAAACCCGTCGGCGGATTGCCGACGGCGATGTAGAGAACGCCGGAGATGACGCCGCTCGCCATCGCACTCTGGCTCACCGGCAACGAAGCCGCGGTCGTGCTCCAGGTATTCGAACTCGAGGCGGCCGCGGGGATGGCGCTCACCATGACCGACTCGACCGATTCACCATTCGCGTTCTGGGCGGTAACGACGTAGTAGTAGGTCGTTCCGTTCGTGAGCCCCATGTGTGCAAACGGGCTCGACGCATTGGCAAACTTGTTGGGGCTCGCCTTCGTTACGCCGCTCGCCGTCGACCAGTAGACGTTATATGAAGTCGCTCCGCTGACCGCATTCCAAGAAATCGTGTTCTGGGCATTACCGGCAGCTGCGGAGACGCCGCCGGGTGCTGCGGGCGGTACCGCCGGAGCCGTGGGCGTCGCGCTGACCTGGGCGGAATCGGGCGATTCACCGGCGCCATTTTGGGCCGTGACGATATAGTAATACGTCGTTCCGTTAATCAGTCCTGTGTGGACGAAGGGGGTCGAGACGCTGGGCATCTTCGTTCCACTGGTCTTGGTCACCCCGGGGGCGGTCGACCAGTACACGTTGTACGACGTGGCGCCCGAGACCGCGTTCCAGGATACCGTGTTCTGCGTACTCGCCGCGACTGCCGACACTCCGGTCGGCGCAGCCGGGATCGCGAGCACCGGTGCCGCGCTCACCTGGACGGACTCAGCCGACTCGCCCGCGGTGTTGACCGCCGTGATTACGTAGTAGTACGTGGTCCCGTTGGTCAGCCCCGTATGAACGTA
>JBFGLA010000176.1:0-5845 GCA_041576355.1 Burkholderiales bacterium | reverse complement strand
GGGTCTCGCGTATATGTTCATCATGATGAACGCGGCGCGATTCGGCGTCGGGCTGGAGGGCGTGGCGGTGTCCGAGCGCGCTTTCCAGCGCGCGCTCGCGTACTCGAAAGAGAGGATGCAGGGCCGCGACATCGCGGGCGGCGGCGGCACGGTGCCGATCGTGCGCCATCCCGACGTGCGCCGGATGCTCATGCTGATGAAATCGCAGACCGAGGCGATGCGCGCGCTCGCGTACGTGGTCGCAGCGGCGATCGATACGGCCGAGCGCCATCCCGAGGCGGGCGTTCGCGAGCGCACTCAAGCCTTCGTCGATCTGATGATCCCGGTGGTCAAGGGCTGGAGCACCGAAGCCAGCGTCGAGATCGCCTCGCTCGGCATCCAGGTCCACGGCGGCATGGGATTCATCGAGGAGACAGGCGCCGCGCAGCACCTGCGCGACGCGCGCATCACGACCATTTACGAGGGCACCACCGGAATCCAGGCGAACGATCTCATCGGCCGCAAGATCGCGCGCGAGGGCGGCAAGACCGCGAAGGTCTTTCTCGAGGAGCTGCGCCGTTTCAGCGCCGACTTGGCGCAGTCCAAGCATCCCGATATCCAGGCGCTGCGCGCGCGGCTCGACGCGGGTGTGCAGGCGGCGGCGAAAGCGGTGGATTGGCTGCTCGCGACCTTCGGCAAGGATGCCCGCGCGGCCTCGGCGGGCAGCGTGCCGTTTCTGCGCCTCATGGGTGCCGTCGCCGGGGGCTGGCAGATGGCGCGCGCGGCACGGATCGCCGAGAAGCGCATCCAGGAAGGCGCGGGCGACAAGGCATTCCTGGAGGCGAAGATCGCCACGGCGCGCTTCTTCGGCGACCACGTGCTCGTGCAGGCTCCCGCGCTCGCCGAGACCGTTATCGCCGGCGCCGCCGGCGCGATGGCACTGAGCGAAGATCAGTTCCTCGCGGCGTGATCAGCCGAGCGCGAGTATCCCTCGCGTAAGGGTGGCGTCTTCGGGGTGGCGCTGCAGCGAAAATCCGAGCTTCCGCAGCAGCCGCAGCATCCCCTCGTTGGTCGCGAGGGTGTCGCCGTACATTCTCTTCAGGCCGCGCTTGCGGGCGACGTCGATCAACTTCGCGAGCATGCGCTTGCCGATCCCGCGCCGCTGCCACGCGTCGGCGATCACGACCGCGAATTCGCACGACTCGCCGCCGGCGTCGATCGCGTAGCGCGCGACGCCGATGATGGTTTCGGTATCGCCGAGCATGACGATCGCGGCGAGCGCCGCCTCGCGCGTCCAGTCGAGGTGCGTGAGCCGGTGGAGGTATTCATCGGTGATCTTGATCGCGCCGCCGAGAAGCCGGTTGTGGCGCGTCTCGGCGGAAAGTCCGGTGACGAACTCGCGCTCGATCGCCATATCCTCCGGCCGCAGCGGGCGGATCGTCACCGGCGCGCCGATGATGGGCTGGAACGATTCGGCGAGACCTTCCGGAAACGCGCCGCGCATCGAGGCTCAGGACAAGCCGAAGAACTGCCGGATGCGCGCGAGCAGCTCGCTCTGGGTGGCGGGCGAGCGCTGCGCTTCCTGCGCCACCGTCTCGCGCAACTGCTCCAGGTCGCTGCGTCTTGAGGCCATCACGGCGCTGATTTCTTCGGCAATCTGCGGCCGCGAGACGAGCAGGTCGCGGAACGACGCCTTGTCGAGGCGATAGCACTCGACATCGCCCTTGGCGATGACGGTGGCGGCGCGCGGCTCGCCGGTCATGAGCCCCATCTCGCCGAAGAAGCCGCCCGATTGGATCGCGCCCAGCGTGCGGCGCGGGGCGTCCGGTGATTCGAGCACGACCTCGGCCTCTCCCGAGGCGAGGATGTAGAGCCAGTGCGAGGCATTGCCCTGACGCGTGATGACGTCGCCGCGCGCGAAAGGCACGCGCTGCAGCCGCTCGACGACCGTGCGCCGCTCTTCCGGATGCAGGCCGGCGAAGAGGTCGACGCCGCGGATCGCGTACAGTCGGCGCCGGACTTCGCTCTTGCGGGCGGCCTCGTGCTCGGTCTCGTCCTCCTCGTACAGGTGCACGGTCTGCTGCGGCTCGGCGACGTGAATGCCGACGCGCTGAAACGCCGCGAACAGGTGCACGCGCACCGCGGAGTCGGTGCCGTCGTCGTGGAGCAGGTCGGTGAGCCAATAGCGCAGGGAGTAACGCAGATTTCCCTGCTCGAAGCCCATCAGAAGGCAGTTCGGAGTCGGTACCCGGGCGACGTTCGGGATATCGGCCTCCTGGATCGCGCTTTCGGCAGTGGCGATGACGCGCGCCGGCGGGTCGCCCGGGTCGACGGTGAACGACACCCACCTGCGCCATTGCATCGGTTCGTTCTGCCGCTGCCCCAGGATGGTGACCTTGCTCTTCATCAGCAGGCTGTTCGGGATCACGACCGTTTCCCAGTTGCGCGTCTCGATCAAGGTCGAGCGCCAGCGGATGTCGGTGACCTTGCCGACGGTTTCGTCGAACTTGACCCAGTCGCCGACGCGGATCGAGTTGTCTAGCTGCAGAGCCACTCCGCCGAGCACGTTGCCCAGCGTGTCCTGCATAGAGAACGCGAGCACCGCGGTGATGACGGCAGAAGTCGCAACGATGCCCGTCAAGTCGAGGCCGGCGGCGCCAAGCTGCACGACCGCGTAGCCGGCGTAGCCCGCGGCGACTGCCAGCTCCTCTGCGATGCGCGGCGCCCTGAGTCTGAGCGGCGGCAGCAGGAGGCGGAAGATCGCCAGGCCGCACAGGCGTATCACCGCGAGGGCGACGATGATCGAGAAGATGGTGTAGACGACGATCGCCGCCCGCGGCAGCGCCGCGCGCTCGAGCGCGTCCGCCACAAGCTCGCCCGCGAGACCGAGGGCGAAGAAGAGCAGCGTGTTGAGATAGGTCGCGCGCTCCGCAGGGCGCAGCCACACGAGCAGGGCGACGAGCGCGAGCGCGACGCCCGTCAGCCAGAGGGTCTCGGGGCGCCAGAAGGGCTGCACGTTTTTAGGGGCAGGGCGACAACGACGCGCTCAGAACCGGATCTTTCCGGTGAGCATGTCCTTCCACATCACCCAGTCCCCTGCGAAGCTGTAGAACGGATGGGTGAACGTCGCCGGACGGTTCTTCTCGAAGGCGAAGTGGCCGACCCAGGCGAAGGCGTAGCCGGCGGCGAGGCCGGCGAGCAGCCACCAGAAGTTGAGGGTCGAGAGCGCGTGCAGAAAGAATCCGAGGCCGATCGTCGTGCCGGCGAAATGCAGGCGGCGAGAGGTTCGATGCGAATGCTCGGAAAGATAGAACGGATAGAACTCACGGAAAGTCGCATACTGCTTCGCAGTGCCGGACACGAGCGCCTCCTTGCAAGACCTTACATGTTGGGATAGTTCGGACCGCCGCCGCCCTCGGGCGCGACCCAGACGATGTTCTGCGTCGGATCCTTGATGTCGCAGGTCTTGCAATGCACGCAGTTCGCGGCGTTGATCTGCAGCCGGGGGCTCGAGCCGTCGTCGTCGCGCACGATCTCGTACACGCCGGCCGGGCAGTAGCGCTGCTCCGGCGCATCGTAGAGCTCGAGGTTTACCCGCACCGGCACTGCGGCATCCTTGAGCGTGAGATGCACCGGCTGATCCTCGTTGTGGCTGGTGTTCGAGACAAACACCGAGGACAGCCGATCGAACGTCAGCATTCCATCCGGTTTCGGGTAATCGATCGGCCGCGCCTCGGATTTCTTCGCGAGCGTCTCGTGGTCGGCGTGCGCGTGACGCAGTGTCCACGGCGCGCGCCCGCGCAGCAGCGTCTGGTCGATGCCGAACATGAGCGAGCCGAGATAGAGGCCCTTCGCCATCCACGGCTTGAAGTTGCGTGCGCGATGCAGCTCGTCGTAGAGCCACGAGCGGCGAAACGCTTCGGGATACGCGGACAGCTCGTCGCCCGCACGGCCGGCGCCCAGCGCGTCGAACGCGGCCTCGGCGGCGAGCATTCCCGACTTGATCGCGCAGTGGCTGCCCTTGATGCGCGCGGCGTTCAAGAACCCGGCGTCGTCGCCGATCAGGCAGCCGCCGGGGAAGACGAGCCGCGGCAGCGACTGCAGCCCGCCCGCCGAGATCGCGCGCGCGCCGTAGGCGACGCGCTTGCCGCCTGCGAAGGTGCCTCGGATCGCCGGATGCGTCTTGTAGCGCTGGAACTCCTCGAACGGCGAAAGGTAAGGGTTGCGGTAGGCGAGGCCGACGACGAAACCGACCGCGACCTGGTTCTGGTCGAGGTGATAGAGAAAAGAGCCGCCGTAGGTATCCGCATCGAGCGGCCAGCCCGCGGTGTGGACGACGAGCCCCGGGACATGGTTCTCGGGCCGGATTTCCCACAGCTCCTTCAGGCCGATGCCGTAGACCTGCGGATCGACGCCCTCGCGCAGGCCGAACTTCGCTTCGAGCTGCTTGCCCAGGTGGCCGCGGCAGCCCTCGGCAAAGAAGGTGTACTTGCCGTGCAGCTCCATGCCGGGCTGGAAGCCGTCGGTCTTCTCGCCCTTGCGATCGACGCCCATGTCGCCGGTGGCGACGCCCTGGACGCGTCCTTCGCCGTCGTAGAGCACTTCGGCGGCGGCGAACCCGGGGAAGATCTCGACGCCGAGCGCCTCCGCTTGCTGGCCGAGCCAGCGGGAGACGTTGCCCAGGCTCACCACGTAGTTGCCGTGATTGAGAAAGCAGCCGGGCAGGAGCCAGTTCGGCGTGCGCGTCGCGCGCGTTTCGGTGAGAAAAAGGAACCGGTCGTCGGAAACCGGAACGCTGAGCGGCGCGTCCTTTTCCTTCCAGTCGGGGAAAAGCTCGTCCATCGCGCGCGGGTCCATGACCGCGCCGGAGAGGATGTGCGCGCCGATCTCCGATCCCTTCTCCAGCACACAGACCGAAAGCTCGGAGCTCTTCTGCGCGGCGAGCTGCTTGAGCCGGATTGCGGCGGCAAGGCCCGCGGGCCCGCCGCCGACGATCACCACGTCGTACGCCATCGATTCGCGCGACATGCGGGCAATTATAATCGGCCGCCTATGACAGAAACGCGCAGGCTCGCGCACATCGAGCGTATTCCCATCCGCTGGGGCGACATGGACGCGATGGGGCACGTCAACAACACGGTCTACTTCCGCTACATGGAGCAGGCGCGGATCAGCTGGTTCGACGCCCTGGTTCCCGAAGCAGAGGCATGGCGATCGACGGCGATCGTGATCGCGAATGCCACGTGCAACTACCGCCGCCCGATGACCTATCCCGGCGTGGTCGAGGTGCGCCTTTCGATCGGCGCGATCGGCGGCTCGAGCGTCCCGACCTACTACGAAATGCGAGTCGACGCGGACCCGGTGCCCTACGCCGACGGCGGGGCGGTCGTGGTCTTCATCGGCGCGCAATCGCAGAAGCCGGTGCGCATCCCCGAGGAGATCCGGCAACGGCTCGAGCGCGCGGAGGTCGCGGCGTGAGCGCGGCGCCGCTCTGGACGCCGGGCGCCGAGCGCGCCGCTCAGACCGGCATGGCGCGCTTCATGGCGCGGGCCGGCAACTTCGCCGACTACGCGGCGCTGCACCGCTGGTCGATCAGCGAGCCCGAGGCGTTCTGGAACCAGGTCTGGGAGTTCTGCGCGGTCAAAGGGGAAAAGGGATCGCGCGCCCTCGTCGACGGCGACCGGATGCCGGGAGCGAAATGGTTTCCCGACGCCAGGCTCAACTTCGCCGAGAACCTGCTGCGCCGCCGCGACGCCGGCACCGCCATCGTGTTCCGGGGCGAGGACCGGGTGCGGCGCCGGCTCAGCCACGCCGAGCTGTACGACGTGGTCAGCCGTCTGGCGCAGGCGCTCAGGGCCGAGGGCGT
>JBFGLA010000175.1:0-5855 GCA_041576355.1 Burkholderiales bacterium | reverse complement strand
GCAGATCGCGCAGCGGCCGGCCGAGGGTGTCGATCGGTGGCGCCGAGGTTGTTCCATCCTGTGCGCCGACGTCGTAACGCGGCGCGGCCGCGGGCGGCCGCGCAGCTTCGACTCGAATCGGGATAACCTTTTCCCTCATGGGCGTATTCGGCGCTCGGGAACGGTTTTTGATGATAGCAGAGCACGATGGTGCGCTATAGTTTCAATCCTCGCAACGTCGAAGCTTGCGTAAGCCCGTGGAGACTCTGAAGAAGCACATCGCCGTCGTGATGCAGCGCCGCGAGACCGCGAATCGGTGGCAGACCGAGGTGTGGGAGCCGGTCGGCGTGCTGCCGGACTACGCGGGCGGCGGCGGGCCGCGCGCGATCGTCGAGAGCGGCGGCACGACGCAATGGCTGTATCCGGACCTGCCACTCTCGCTGCATCGCGACGAGGCCGAAGGCTACTACCTGAATGTGTCGACTCAAGACCCGCGCGTGTTCGTGCTGTGGCGAATGGAGGAGGAGCGCGCCGTCCCGCATTACGTCACGCTGAGCTACTCCGAAGCGAGCCGGTGGATGGACGGCGGCGCGCAGGTCGACTCGGTCGCCATGCCGGCGGAGCTCTTCGCATGGGTCGGCGAATATGTCGAGAACAACTATCGGCCTGAGCCGAAGAAGCGAATCAAGCCGCGCTCGTTCATGCATCCCAAGGATCGGGACGGGCCGCGCACCTGATGGCGAGAGACGGCAATTTCCTGTCGCGCTGGTCGCGGCGCAAGCTTCGGACCGAGCGCGAGGCGGCAGCGAAGCCTGCGCCCGCGGCGTCCGCGCCCGCGGCAGCGGGAAAGCCGGATCGCCCGCCCGAGCTTCCGCCGCTCGATAAGCTCGGCTTCGAGTCCGATTTCAAGGCCTTCATGCATGCCAAGGTGGACGAGACGGTGCGTCGGGCGGCGCTGAAGAAGCTCTTCTCCGATCCGCGCTTCAATGTGATGGACGGACTTGACGTCTACATCGACGATTACACCAAGAACGAGCCGGTGTCGCGCGAGCTGCTGGCGCGGCTCGAGCACGCGAAGAACACCTTATTCGGTCCCGAGGCGAAGAAAGAGGACGCGGCGCAGGAAAAAGGGGCCGAGCCGTCCATGGCCTCTGCGGCGGATCCTTCCGGCCGGGAGCAAACCGCACAACCGGCCGAACCGCGGTCGGATTCGGAGGAGCAGGAAAAGGATGGCGCTGCAGGACAAGACTCTAAAGCTGTGTAACTGCAACGGCACCATCCCGCTCGACGCTAAGGCGCTCGGCGCGGCGCTGAAATCCGGTGCACCGCTCAAGATCCACAGCGAGCTGTGCCGCAAGGAAGCCGGCGCGTTCCAGGCGTCGCTCGGCGATACCGAGCTGGTGGTCGCCTGCACCCAGGAGGCGCCGCTTTTCGCCGAGCTGGCGCAGGCGGCCGGCTCCAAGGCCGAATTGGAGTTCGTGAACATACGCGAAGTGGCGGGCTGGTCCGCCGAGGGCCGAAAATCGACCCCGAAGATCGCCGCGCTGCTCGCGGCCGCCGCGCTCCCCGAGCCCGAGCCCGTGCCCAACGTGGAGTACGCATCGGGCGGGCAGTTGCTGATCATCGGCCCCTCGGCGGCGGCTCTCGCCTGGGCGCGCCGCTTGGTCGAGGCGAGGTCCGGCCACGTCGAGCCGAGCGTGCTCATCACCCGAAACGAAGGGGGAGAGCTGCCCGCGGTGCGCGAATTCCCGGTCTGGTCCGGCAAGCCGCTGCAAGTCTCCGGCTACCTCGGCGCCTTCGAGGTCGAGTGGCGCCAGGACAACCCGATCGACCTCGAGCTCTGTACCCGCTGCAATGCGTGCGTCGAGGCGTGCCCGGAAGGCGCGATCGATTTCACCTATCAGATCGACCTGAACAAGTGCAAGGCGCACCGCAAGTGCGTCGCCGCCTGCGGCTCGATCGGCGCGGTCGATTTCTCGCGCACGGAGCGCGCGCGCAAGGAGTCCTTCGATCTCGTGCTCGATCTGTCGGCCGAGCCGCTCGTTCGCACGCCGGACCTGCCGCAGGGCTACTTCGCGCCGGGGGCCGATCCGCTGGAGCAGGCGCTCGCCGTCGCGAAGCTCGCGCAGATGGTGGGCGAGTTCGAGAAGCCGCGCTTCTTCCAGTACAAGGAGCGCATCTGCGCGCACAGCCGGTCCGGGCAGCCGGGCTGCAACCGCTGCCTCGACGTGTGCTCGACCGGCGCGATCGCGCCGCACGGCGACTATGTGAAAGTCGAGCCGCACCTGTGCGCCGGCTGCGGCGGCTGCTCGACCGTGTGCCCTTCGGGAGCGATGACTTACGCGTATCCGCGCGTGCCCGACCTGGGCCTGCGGCTGAAGACACTGCTCGGCGCCTACCGCGAGGCGGGAGGTGAGCAGGCGTGCTTGGTCCTTCATAACGCCGAAGACGGCCGCGAGCTGGTCCAGGGTGTCGGCCGGCATGCGATCCGGGGCGGTCGCGGCCTTCCCGCGCGAGCGATCCCCGTGGAGGTCTTTCACATCGCGTCGGTCGGCATCGATCTCATGCTCGGTGCGCTGTGCTACGGCGCGAGTCAGGTCGTGGTCGTGACGAGCGGGCGCGAGCCCGAGGCGTACGCGGCCGCGCTGGAGGAGCAGATGCGCATCGCGCAGGCGATCGTCGGGGCGCTGGGCTACGACGGCGTTCATTTCGCTCTGCTCCGCGCCGCCCAGCCCGCCGAGCTCGAGCGCTCGCTCTGGGCGCTTGCCCCGGCGCGCAGCGTGCCCAAGCCGGCGAGCTTCAACCTCTCGCCCGAGAAGCGCACGAGCCTCGATTTCGAGTTCGATCACCTCGCGAAGCACGCGCCCGCTCCCCGCGAGGAGATCGCGCTCGCCAAGGGGGCGCCATTCGGCACCTTGGCGGTCAATAAGAGCACCTGCACGATGTGCAAGGCCTGTATCGGCGCCTGCCCGGAAGCGGCGCTCCTCGATTCCCCCGAGGCGCCGGCGTTGCGCTTCATCGAGCGCAACTGCGTGCAGTGCGGGCTGTGCGCCAATACCTGCCCGGAGGACGCGATCACCCTGCAGCCGCGGCTTCTTCTGACCGGGCGCGCCAAGGAGCCGGTCGTGCTCAACGAGGCCGAGCCGTTCCATTGCGTGCGCTGCGGCAAGCCGTTCGGCACCAAGCAGATGGTGGACAACATGCTGGGCAAGCTGGGCGGCCATTCCATGTTCGCCGGCGGCGCGACGCGGCGGCTGCAGATGTGCGCCGACTGTCGCATTGTCGACATGATGGACGGCAAGAACGAGGCGTCCATCCTGGACTACACCGGCGGCCGCGGCGGAGAGCGCGGCCGGCCGTCATGAGCGCAGAGCCGACCCCGCTGCACTTCGTCCCGACTCCCGCGCCGGAGGAAGCGGCGCGCGCCGAAGTATACGGGCTGCTCGCGCGGCTGTTTTATGCCGCGCCCGATGCCGCGCTGCTCGCGTCGATCGCCTCGGTGGGGGGGGCCGAGGCCGGCGCCGGCAAGGTCGGGCACGCCTGGCGCGAGCTCGCGCGGGCGGCTGCGCAGGCCGACCCGGAGGCGGTGCGGGATGAGCACGAGACGGTGTTTGTCGGGACCGGAAAGGCCGCGGTGACCTTGTACATGACCGCCTATACCATCCGTTACGCTTCCGAAAGCCCTTTGGCGGAGTTGCGCGAGGATCTGGCGCGGCACGGGCTCGCCCGACTGGGCAACGCGCACGAGCCGGAGGACCATGTCGCCGGACTGTGCGAAGTGATGCGCTGGCTCATTGCCGAAGAGCGTGCCGATCTCGCCGCGCAGAAGAAATTCTTCGAGCGCTGGCTATGGCCCGGCGCAACTGCGTTGTGCAACGCAATAAACAACTGCCCCAGCACGGGTTTCTATCGAGCGGTCGCGAATATCGCCGAATGCTTCTTTGAAGTTGAGCACTCCGCGTTTGAAATGCTTTAATATCGTTTATGCGCCGAGAAGAAATATTCCGGAGGGCGGAAAACGAGTGCGGCGTATGTCATGTTGGCGGATCGCTAGGTTGCACCCGAGGTGCTCCGTCCGATCGAGAAGAGGAGACAGACCATGAAGCCATCCAAGACCAAGCTCAGCAGGCGTAACTTCCTTTTCGCGATGGGCGCCACCGGCACGGCAGCCGCGGCGGCGATAGTCGCGAAGTCCGGCGCGCCCGAGAGCGGGACCGCCGCAGAGGCCCCAAACGGCAAGCGCGGATACCAGGTGTCCGAGCACGTCCGTAACTACTACCGCACCACCAAGGTCTGAGGAGACGACTATGTTGCTGACGAGAAAAGCGAGCAGCCACGCCTCTCCGCAATCGCGCCTCGCCAAAGGCCTGTCGGGAGTGGTCGCAAAGACTCTCGATCGCCGCGCGTTTCTGCAGCGCTCCGGCGTCACGCTGGGCGCGGGCGCCGTCGCCTCGCAGCTGCCGTTCAACATGATCGGCAAGGCGGAAGCGAAGGAGAGCGCGGGCGGCAAGATCGAAGTGCATCGCACCGTGTGCACCCACTGCTCGGTCGGCTGCGCGATCGACGCGGTGGTCGAAAACGGCGTCTGGGTGCGCCAGGAGCCGGTGTTCGACTCGCCGCTCAACCTCGGCGCGCACTGCGCCAAGGGCGCATCGGTGCGCGAGCACGGCATCACGCACGATTCGCATCGCCTCAAGTACCCGATGAAGCTCGACGGCGGCAAGTGGAGGAAGGTTTCTTGGGACGAGGCGTACAAGGACATCTCCGAGAAGCTGCTCAAGATCCGCAAGGAGAGCGGGCCCGACGCGATGATGCTGATCGGCTCCTCCAAGCACAACAACGAGCAGAGCTACCTCCTTTGCAAGTGGGCCCGCCTCTGGGGCACGAACAACACCGACCACCAGGCGCGCATCTGCCACTCGACCACGGTCGCCGGAATCGCCAATACCTGGGGCTACGGGGCGATGACCAACTCGTACAACGACGAGCAGAACTCGAAGTGCCTGCTCTTCTTCGGCTCGAACGCGGCTGAAGCGCACCCGGTGTCGATGCTGCATACGCTGCATGCGAAGGAGAACGGCGCCAAGGTGATCGTCGCCGACCCGCGTTTCACGCGCACCGCGGCGAAGGCGGACAAGTATGTCCGCGTGCGCTCGGGCAGCGACGTCGCGTTCCTGTTCGGCGTGCTCTATCACGTCTTCAAGAACGGCTGGGAAGACAAGAAGTACATCCGCGAGCGCGTCTACGGCATGGACAAGGTCAAGGACGAAGTCATGGCCAAGTACACGCCGAAGGTGGTGGAGGACATCACCGGCGTGCCCGAGAAGGAGATGCTCGAGGTTGCCAAGATCCTCGCCGAGAACCGGCCCGGATTCATCATCTGGGCGATGGGCCAGACGCAGCACACCAACGGCAACGCGGTCGTGCGGGCGAGCGCAATCCTGATGCTCGCGCTCGGCAACGTCGGCCGGCCGGGCGGCGGGGCCAACATCTACCGCGGCCACGACAACGTGCAGGGCGCGACCGACATCGGGCCGAACCCGGACTCGCTGCCGGGCTACTACGGCATCGCGCCGGGATCGTTCGCGCACTGGGCGCGGGTCTGGAACGTCGATCTCGACTGGTTGAAGAAGCAATATGCGTCCGAAGCGATGATGACCAAGCCGGGGATCACGGTGTCGCGCTGGATCGACGGCCTGCTCGAGAAGAGCGACAACATGGACCAGGAGTCGAACCTGCGCGCGGTCGTCTTCTGGGGCCATGCGCCGAATTCGCAGAGCCGCGGCGTCGACATGCTCGAGGCGATGAAGAAGCTCGAGCTCATGGTCGTCATCGATCCGTACCCGTCGGCCTCCGCCGCGATGTTCGCCATGGTG
>JBFGLA010000174.1:0-5862 GCA_041576355.1 Burkholderiales bacterium | reverse complement strand
GCAATCCGCAGAAGCCCATCGGCAGCTTCCTGTTCAGCGGCCCGACCGGGGTCGGAAAGACCGAAGTCGCGCGCCAGCTCGCCTACTGCATGGGGATCGAGCTGATCCGCTTCGACATGTCGGAGTACATGGAGCGGCATGCCGTCTCGCGCCTCATCGGCGCGCCGCCCGGATACGTCGGCTTCGAGCAGGGAGGCCTGCTGACCGAGGCGATCACGAAAAAGCCGTATGCGGTCCTACTCCTCGACGAGATCGAAAAGGCGCACCCGGACATCTTCAATATCCTGCTCCAGGTGATGGACCACGGCACGCTCACCGACAACAACGGCAGAAAGGCGGACTTCCGCAACGTGGTGATCGTCATGACCACCAACGCGGGCGCCGAGTCGCTGAGCCGCAACTCGATGGGCTTCACCCAATCGAAGCAGGTCGGCGACGAGATGGAAGCGATCAAGCGGATGTTCACGCCGGAGTTCAGGAACCGGCTCGACGCGACCATTTCGTTCCGCTCGCTCGATCACGACATCATTATGCGCGTGGTCGACAAGTTCCTGATCCAGCTGGAAGAGCAACTGCACGAGAAGAAGGTCGAGGCGCACTTCACGACGGCGCTCAAGGAGCATCTCGCGAAGAACGGGTTCGACCCGCTCATGGGCGCACGGCCGATGGCGCGCCTCATCCAGGACACGATCCGGCGCGCGCTCGCCGACGAACTGCTGTTCGGCAAGCTGCAGAACGGCGGCAAGGTCACGATCGACATCGGCGAAGCGGAAAATATCCTTCTCAGATTCGAGGAAGAAGCCGCGACGGTCGCCTGAGCCGCCGGCCGGCGGCTCGCTCCCCGCCCCTCGGGGCGGGGCCCATCGACGAAAGATTGATCTGCATGCGATTTCGCGCTTGACGCGAAATGGCGGCTGGCGGAGACTTTTTCCCGCAACCCGCCAATTCCAGGAGAGGAGAAAAAGCATGAGGTCCTCGTTGCTATTCGCCGCGGCGCTCTGGGTGGTGCCGCTCGGCGCGAACGCCGACGCCCACATCTACGCGCGCAGCCTTGCGGCCACCTGCGCGAACTGCCACGGCACCGACGGCCATAGCGTCGGCGGCAACGAGCCGCTCGCGGGCATGCCGAAGGCGGACATCGTGCGCAAGCTGAACGAGTTCCGCAGCGGCGCCAAGCCGGCGACGATCATGCACCAGCTCTCGAAGGGCTACAGCGACGAGCAAATCGAAGCGATCGCCGGCTACTTCGCTTCCCTGCCGGCCAAGAAATGAGGAGGACAGCGATGAACAGCCAGGCATTCAATCGCCGCGACTTCATCCGGCTCGCAGGCGCCGCGGCGGCGCTCTCCCTCTCGGGCTGCGCCGGGACCGGCGGCTCGAAGGGGCGCGTGGTCGTGATCGGCGGAGGCTACGGCGGCGCAACGGCCGCGAAGTACATCCGCATGTGGGACCCCGGTATCGAAGTCGTCATGGTCGAGCGTCTCAATATCTTCACCTCGTGCCCGATGTCCAATCTCGTGGTCGGCGGCTATCGCGCCATCGACGACATCCGTCGCGACTACGACGGGCTACGGCGGTGGGGCGTGCAGATCGTGACCGACGAGGCGACCGCGATCGATCCCGCCAAAGGTATCGTCAACCTCGAGCGCGCGGGAGACCTGAAGTACGACCGCCTGATCGTGTCGCCCGGCATCGACTTCATGACCGCCGAAATCAACGGCTACGACGCCGCGCTCGCGACGAACAAGGTCGTGCACGCCTGGAAAGCGGGCTCGCAGACGATCATCTTGCGCAAGCAGCTGGAACAGATGAAGGACGGCGGCGTGTACGTCCTGACCGTGCCGCTCTCGCCGTACCGCTGCCCGCCGGGTCCGTACGAGCGCGCCTGCCAAGTGGCGAGCTACTTCGCCAAGGCGAAGCCCAAGTCCAAGGTGTTGGTCCTCGACGCCAACCAGGATGTCACCTCCAAGGGCGCCCTCTTCAAGAAAGCCTGGGCCGATCTGTACAAGGGGATCATCGAGTATCGCCCGCAGAGCAAGGTTGTCGGCATCGACGAGAAGACGATGACCGTCAAGCTCGAGTTCGACAACGTGCGCGGCGACGTGCTGAACGTGGTGCCGCCGCAGCGCTCCGGCGAAATCGCGGCCAAGGCCGGGCTCGTCACGCACAACGACCGCTGGTGCGACGTCGACTGGATGACCTGCGAGTCGAAGGCGGTCAAGAACGTCCACGTGCTCGGCGACTCGACCCTTTCGGCGCCGGGCATGCCCAAGTCCGGGCACATGGCGAATCAGCAGGCCAAGGTTTGCGCCGCCGCCGTGATCGCTCTGATGAACGGACAGGCGCCGAATCCCTATCCGGTCGTGACCAACACGTGCTACAGCTTCGTCTCGGAGAGCGAGGTCGTGCACGTCGCCTCGGTGCACCAGTGGGATACCGGCCAGAAAACGCTGGTCCCGTTCAAGGGCGCCGGCGGCGTGTCTGCAGCGCGCAGCGAGCTCGAGGGCAAGTTCGGCTGGGCGTGGGCCCAGAACATCTGGGCCGACATGCTCAGCTAGGGTCGCGCGTCAGTCGAGCGAGCCGAGGTACTCGGCCACGGCGTCGATTTCCCGCTCGGTCATCTTCGCCGCGACCGTATGCATGATCGCGTTGTCGTTGGTGCGGTCGCGCTCGCCGAAACGCTTTAGCTGGGTCTCGATATAGGACGTCACCTGCCCCGCGAGACGGGGCATGTCGTCGGTGCCGTGCCCGCGCTCGCCGTGGCAGCCGATGCACGCCGCGACCTCCGTGGCCGCCCCGCCGCGCTCGTAGATCAGCTTGCCCTGCGCGGCGAGCGCCGGGTTTCGGGTCGGATGCGGCTCCGAGGGCTGCCGGCTGAAGTACAGCCCGAGCGCGCGCATGTCCTCGGGCGTCAGTTCCGCGACCATCGGCCGCATCGCGCTGCTTTTTCTCTCGCCGCTCTTGAAGTTGGCGAGCTGCTTCGCGATATACGCCGCGTTCTGCGCCGCCAGCCGCGGCGAGAGCTCGCTCGCCGACTCGCCGTGCATGCCGTGGCACAGGAAGCAGCTGCCCGAGACGATCTTTTTTGCGCGCTCGAGCAGGGCCTCGTCGGCGAACGCGGCGCCGGGGGCGAAGACGGACACGATGCAGGCGACGACGAGCGGCCTCATGGGCGTCACATCGTAGCAAAGTTCGCCGGGCGCCCGGCAAAGAATCCTCTTACGGCGCCATAGGCGCGGCTCAGCGCCCGGTGCTGCCGAACCCGCCCTCGCCGCGACGCGATGCTTCGAACTCCTCCACCACCTCAAGCTCGACCTGCGCGACGGGAACGACGACGAGCTGCGCGATGCGCTCGAGCGGCTGGATCGTGAACGCGCTCTTGCCCCGGTTCCAGACCGACACGAGCAGCTGCCCCTGGTAGTCGGAGTCGATCAGCCCGACGAGGTTGCCGAGCACGATGCCGTGCTTGGCGCCCAGCCCCGAGCGCGGCAGCACGACCGCGGCGTAGCCCGGATCGCCGATGTGGATCGCGATGCCCGAGGGAACGAGCTGGGAATCGCCCGCCTCGAGCGTGAGCGGCGCATCGACGCAAGCGCGCAGGTCCATTCCCGCGGCGCCGGGCGAGCCGTAGTGGGGCAGTTGGCCGCGGATCCTCGGGTCGAGAATCCGGACTTGCAGCTTACGCATTCAGCGCGCGCTCGCGAGCATCGCCGCGACGTGGGCGACGAGCTTTCTCGCCAGCTCGGCCTTGGAGGCGCGCCCGAGCACATGCTCGCCGCGGTCGTCGTACAGCGTGATCGCGCTCTCGTCCGCGCCGAGGGCGTCCTGCACGAGGTTGGCGGCGAGGAGCGGGATCCCCTTCTTGGCGCGCTTCTCCTTCGCGTTCTGCGCCAGCGCCTCGCTCTCGGCGGCGAACCCGACGCAGAACGGCGGCTCGGGACGGCTCGCGACCCAGGCGAGGATGTCCGGGTTCTCCTCCAGCTCGAGGGTCAGGCCCTTCGCCTCGCCCTTCTTGATCTTCTGCTGCGACGCGCTCGCGGCGCGGTAATCCGAGACCGCGGCGACCGAGATGAAGATATCGCACGCCGGCAGCGCCGCCTTGACCGCGTCGAACATCTGCGCCGCGGTGCGCACGTCGAGCCGCGTGACCTCGGCCGGCGTCGCGAGCGACACCGGCCCGGCGATGAGAGTCACTTGCGCGCCGGCGTCGCGCGCGGCGCGGGCGAGCGCGAATCCCATCTTGCCCGAGCTGGTGTTGGTGATGACCCGCACCGGGTCGATCGGCTCCTCGGTCGGTCCGGCGGTGAGGAGCACACGTCGGCCCGCGAGCACCTTCGGCTCGAAGAACATCTCGACTTGCTCGACGATCAGCGCCGGCTCGAGCATGCGGCCCATCCCGGTCTCGCCGCACGCTTGGTCCCCCGCCTCGGGTCCGGCCAGCACGACGCCGTCGTCGCGCAGCGTAAGCACGTTGCGCTGCGTCGCCGGGTTGTTCCACATCTCCACGTTCATCGCCGGCGCGATCATGAGCGGACAGCGGCGCGCGAGGCACAGCGTGCTGAGCAGATCGTCGGCGAGCCCGAGCGCGACCTTGGCGATGAAATCGGCCGAGGCCGGCGCCACCACGATCAGGTCGCGGTCGCGCGTCAGCTCGATGTGGCCCATGCCGTCCGGAACGCGCGCATCCCAGAGGTCGGTCCATACCGGCTGGCCCGAGAGCGCCTGCATCGTCGTCGGCGTCACGAAGCGGGTCGCCGCCTCGGTCATCGCGACTCGCACGTCCGCCCCGGCCTTCGCCAGCTGGCGCGCCAGCTCGGCCGATTTGTAAGCGGCGATTCCGCCCGTCATGCCGAGCAGGACGCGCTTGCCCTTGATGGTTGTCATCGCACGCGTCGCCCGCGCGTTGAAAGGAAAAAGGATTCTAGGGGAAATCGGGGAACCATGCCGATCAGCGACTGGCCGCTTGCCGAGCGGCCGCGCGAACGCTTGCTCGCGCTCGGGCCCGAGCGGCTCTCGGACGCGGAGCTCGTCGCGGTGTGCCTGCGCACCGGCAGCGCGGGCAAGAGCGCGGTCGATCTGGCGCGCGAGCTGATCGAGCGCTTCGGCGGCTTGAACGGGCTGCTCGGCGCCCAGAGCGCGTCGTTTCGCGCCGTCAAGGGCCGGGGCGGCGCGAAGACCGCGCAGCTCGGCGCGGTGCTCGAGCTCGCGCGGCGCTGCCTCGGCGAGGAAATGCGCCGCAGCGACGCGCTCGCCTCGCCCGGCGCGGTGCGCGATTACCTGCGCCTCGCGCTCGGCGGCCGCGAGCACGAAGTGTTCGTCGCGCTCTTTCTCGATGCGCAGCACCGGGTGCTCGCCGCGGACGAGCTTTTCCGCGGCACGCTGACGCAGACCAGCGTCTACCCGCGCGAGGTTGTCAAGTCGGCGCTGCGCGTGAACGCCGCGGCGGCGATCTTCGCCCACAACCATCCCTCGGGAGTCGCCCAGCCGAGCCAGGCGGACGAGCTGCTCACGAGGAGCCTCAAGGAAGCGCTTGCGCTCGTCGACGTCAAAGTGCTCGACCACTTCATCGTCGCGGGAAACCAGGCGCTCTCCTTCGCCGAGCGCGGATTGCTGTAGGAAAAACAGAGGCTTGATGGCGCCGCGCGTTGCCGCGTATAATCCGCCCCTTTTCCGCGCCAGCCCTGGAGTTTCCCGATGTCCCGAATCTGCGCCGTCACCGGCAAAAGGCCGATGAAAGGCAACCTGGTGTCACACGCCAACAACAAGACCAAGCGCGTTTTCAACCCGAATCTGCACTACCGGCGCTTCTGGGTGGAGAGCGAGAACCGCTGGGTGCGCCTGCGCGTATCCACCGCCGGCCTG
>JBFGLA010000173.1:0-5894 GCA_041576355.1 Burkholderiales bacterium | reverse complement strand
TGGTAAACCTTGCCGAGCGTGGCGACCTTGCCCTTCTTCACCAGCTTGCTCGCCTTCAGCACCGAGTCGGCCGTGCGCCGGTTGGCGGCGCCCACCTTGTCGTCCGGGCCCCATTCGCTGGGCGCCCACTTGTCTCGCAGCGGTTCGTCGTTCACCGCGACCGCCGAGGGTCCGTAAGCGACGAGCATAGACGCTGCGCATGCGATTGCCGAAAAGCGAAGTACGTTCTTGCGTTTCATGGGTTCTCCTTCCTGGGTCGATGCAGCACGAGACCGGCCGGCTGCACGAGCGATTTGTAGCACAGGGGGTCGGGGCAGCGGCGCGTTGTTTCGCGGGCCCTTTACCGCTGCACGACTGCACACCCATTCGCTATCCTTGCAGCGTGTCCAACGTCTTCGAACCCGCCTCCAGCGGCCGCGCCAAGTGCCGCGGCTGCGCCCAGCCGATCGCGCGCGGCGAGCTGCGCTTCGGCGAGCGCCTACCCAATCCCTTCGGCGACGGCGAGATGACGCTGTGGTTCCATCCGCTGTGCGCGGCCTACAAGCGGCCCGAGCCGCTGCTCGAGGCCCTTGCGGCGGCGACTGAGAGCGTCCCGGACCGGGAAAAATTGGAACGCGCGGCGCGCAGCAGCCTCGCGCAGCGGCGCCTGCCGAGAATCGACGGTGCCGAGCGCGCGCCGAGCGGGCAGGCCAAGTGCCGCAGCTGCCGCGAGCCGATCGAGCGCGCAAGCTGGCGCATCCGGCTCGTGTTCTATGAGGAGGGGCGCTTCGCGCCTGGCGGCTTCGTGCACCTCGCTTGCCGCAAGGCGTACTTCGAGACCGACGACATTCTCGCGCCGGTGCTCCACTTCAGTCGCGACTTGAGCGCCGACGAACGCGAGGAGCTGAGACGCGCGTGCGAGACGGCGTCCTGAAGCGGGCGCCCCTCAGCCTCCCGAGAGCGCTTGCACGATGATCACCTCGTCGCTCGCCGCGAGCGGCTGCGCGAGGTCGCGCGCCTGTGCGCCGTTGACGAAGATGCGGATGTGGCGCCGGATGCGGTCCTGCTCGTCGATCATGCGAAAGCGGATCCCCGGGTATCGACGCTCGAGGTCGTCGAGCGCTGCGCCGAGCGTCGCGCCGCTCGCCTCGGCCTCGCTGCGCTCGGTGTACGAGCGCAGCGCGCTGGGAACGAGCACCCTCATCGCAGCCTACGCCGGCTCGGCCGCGTCCACCGCATAGATCTCGGGGAGATGCTGCGCGATGCGCGTCCAGCGCTTGCCTTCGTCGCGGCTCATCCACAGCTCGCCGCTCGTGGTGCCGAAGTAGAGGCCCACCGGATCGTGGGCGTCCCCGGACATCGCCTGGCGCTTCACGGTCCACCACGCCTGGCTCGCGGGAAGCCCCGCGCCGAGGCGCTGCCAGGTCTTGCCGCCGTTGCGCGTCGCATAGACCGCGGGCTTGCCGTCGGGGCTCGTGCGCGGCCAGACGGTGGTGCCGTCCATCGGAAACACCCACGCGGTGTCGGCGTCGCGCGGATGCACGACGAGCGGAAAGCCGATGTCGCCGACCGGCTTCGGCATGCTCTTGCCGATGCGTACCCACTCGTCCGATGGCCGGTCTATGCGGTAGATGCCGCAGTGATTCTGCTGGTACAGGCGGTCCGGGTTCGTCGGGCACATCCGGATGCAGTGCGGGTCGTGGAAGGTCGGCTCGGACGGGTCGAAACCCTCGACGACTTCGAGTCCCTTGAGCAGTGTCTTCCAGTTCCTGCCGCAGTCGACCGACTCGTGCACGCCGCCTCCCGACATCGCGAAATAGAGGTGCCGGGTATCGCGCGGATCGACGATGATCGAGTGCAGCTTCGGCCCGTCCGGCGTGCCGTCCTGCACCGTGCCCATCCACTTGCGGTATTGCGGATCGTCGTTGATCGAGGAGAACGGTTTCCAGGTAACGCCGCCGTCTTCCGAGCGGAAGAGCCCCTGCGGCGAGGTGCCCGCGTACCACACCTCCGGCTCGGATGCGGGAGCCGGCGTGAGCCAGAACGTGTGATCGACCGAACGTCCCGTCTGGCCCTCGGGCGCTTTGGCGAACGCGGGCGGCTGCGCAGCCTCCTTCCAGGTGCGCCCGAGGTCGGTGGAGCGGAAAACGGTGGGACCGAGGTGACCGGTCTTCGCGGCAGCGAGCAGCGTGCGCCCGTCGCGCGGATCAAGTGCGAGCTGGCTGATCACGTGGCCGAGAAAATGCGGCCCGTCGGCGCGCCAGGTCTTGCGCGCAGCATCGCCATGATAGAGCCACGCGCCCTTGCGCGTCGCGACGAGCACGACGACGCGGCGGCGCGACGGCGTCCGGGGAGCGGAACGCTTCGGTCGAGCCGCCGGTTTCTTGCTGCTGCGTGCCATGGCATTTCCTCTCTTGGTGTGGTTGTTCTTGCGCCGCCAACACCGCGGAGCATACCGCCAGACCGGAAGGAGTGGATCGCCTACGGCTCAGCGCAGGCGCGTAGCAACTCGACGTCCACCGAATGCTTGCCGTGTGCCGAGCCGGAAAGAAGCTTGAACGGCCGATCCGGCTCGCCGAGATCGCTCACCACGGCGCAGGCGCCGCTGAAATCCTCGTTGGACGTATAGGTACTCGGGGTCACGAGCACCGGCAATCCGGCTGCCCGCGCGGACAAGACGCCGTTGCGCGAGTCTTCGATGGCGATCGCGGCACTGGCCGGTAGCTCCAGGCGCTCGAGCACCCAGCGATAGATGTCCGGCGCCGGCTTCTTCGCCGGCACGATGTCGCCCGCACCGATGACTTCGAACGCGCCGTGCGGCAGCGAAGCGAGCGTCGTGCGGAGCAGCACCGCTATGTTTTCCGGGGTGGTCGTGGTGGCGATGGCGAGTCGCAGCCCCGCCTCGCGCAACTCCTGAACGAGCCGCACCACACCCGGACGCGGCGGGATGCCGCCGCGCTCCATCAGCGAGACGTAATGGCGTGTCTTCGAGCGATGCAGCTCGGCGATCGCCGCGCTCGGATCCGGGCGCGCAAGCCACTCGCGCCGGTATTTCGCCGCGAAGGCGCGAATGCGCTCCTTCCCCCCGGTGACGGCAAGCAGTTCGCCGTAGAGGGAAACATCCCAATCCCAGTCGAGCCAGGCCTCGCGAAACGCCGTATTGAATGCAACACGATGTCCATCGCGCTCGGTATCGGCCAGTGTGCCGTCGACGTCGAAAATGACTGCTTGCAGACTCAAGGCTGCGGACGATTACTTTGCGAGGGACACGGATGTCCTTCGCCGCTTTCCGGTTCGAGGGGCGGAGGATCCTACCGCCGGTCGGGCCGCGCGGATCGATTGGTTTGTCGCGACGATCTCCGTCATTCACTTCTCATGCGTGCGCCTTCAAGAACGCAGATCTTAATCCCTTGGCTTCGCGCGCGAGTTTGCGAACTCAGGGATAATCGCTATGCACCCATAGATGGTGCAAATGCCATGCATGTCCTCCCGCGGCCTTGCCGAGCGAAGCTTTGAATTCATCGGTTCCAAACTCCATGATTGCAATGCGACGAGGGAAAGTCGGGCCATGAGACCAGTTGTATTGGCCCTCTTCTTTTTTACCGGCGCATTCGGCCTGATCTATCAGATCGTTTGGGTCCGCATGCTCACGCACGTGTTCGGGACGACGGCCGCGGCGGTCGGTACTGTTCTCGCGGCGTTCATGTCGGGTCTCGCACTCGGCAGCTGGCTTCTCGGCAGGGCGGCGGACCGCAGCCCCAATCCGCTGCGTATTTACGCTTTCCTGGAAATCGGTGTCGGCTTCGCCGCCCTCGCCGCGCATTTTCTACTCGGACGAATTACGCCGGCCTATCTCGCTTTGTACGAGATTTCCGGCCAGTCCGAGGCGACGCTGGCGGCGGCGCGCTTCGTCTTGGCGTTCGGCTTGGTCATGGCGCCGACCGTGCTGATGGGTGCGACGCTGCCGGTGCTCGCGCGCTTCGTGCTGAGGCGCCTTTCCGCCGTGGGCGCGGACCTGAGCACGCTGTACGCGATCAACACCATCGGCGCGGTCGCGGGAACGGTGGCCTGCGGCTTCTACCTGATCGGGACCTTCGGCATCCATGCCACCGTGGCCTTGGCCGTTATCGGCAACATCGGCGCCGGTCTGCTGGCGTGGTTCGTGTCACTCCGCGTCGCGCCGGTTCCGTCAGCCCAAGCATTAACACCACAAGCCGCGGACGCCGCGGATGCGGCCAGCGGCGAGCCGGTCTCGCGCCGAACCTACCGGTTTCTTCTCCTCGCTCTCGGAATCTCGGGCCTGACTTCCTTTGCCTACGAGATCTACTGGACGCGATCGCTCGTCTTTCTCCTGGGGAACTCGACTTACGCGGTGACCACGATGCTGACCGCTTTCCTTTCGGGGATCGCGCTCGGCGGCTATCTGGCGCGCTTGATCGTCGATCGTATCCGGGACCGGGTCGCGCTCTTTGGCTGGGTCCAGCTTCTGATCGGCGTCTCATCGGTCAGCGCGCTGCCGGTTCTCTTCGCCCTGGTCGAGCCGCATGCCGTGCGGACGTTCTTGGGCGAAGCCTCGGGCCAGGTCGTGCTGCCCATGGCTTCCCGCCTCGGGCTCGCGCTGCTCCTGATGCTCGTTCCGGCGACGCTGATCGGCATCACTTTCCCCCTCATGGGACGGATCGGCGTCGTCGACCTGCGGCAAACGAGCACGCGCGTCGGGCTGATCTACGCCGTCAACACGTTCGGCAATGTCGCCGGCGCGCTGCTGCCGGCATTCGTGCTCTTGAATTGGCTCGGCATCCAGGGCGGGATCTTGCTCATGGCCGGACTCAACGTGTGCATCGGCTGTGCGATTCTCGCGGCGCGGCTCGTGCACGTGCGCCCGCTGCGCTGGGCCGTGCCGGCCGCTATGGCGGGCGCCGCGCTCGTTCTCGTGCGCGCGCCGCTCGATTTCCAGTTTCCCTCTGAGGGCGAGGCGCCTACGCATCGCGTGCTGTTCTACCGCGAAGGGCCGTCCGCGACCACCAAGGTGTTCCTGGATCCGGAAACGCGCGAAAAGGCGATGAGCATAGACGGCATCGTCATCGGCGGCACCATGCTGACCGAGTACAAGCAGCTGCTGCTCGCGCATCTGCCGAAGCTCCTGGTCGACGACGTATCGAGCGAGCTTTCCATCGGCGTCGGGTCGGGAATGCTGGCGGGGGAGAGCATCCGCCACGCGCGGGTGCGGAGAATCACCTGCGTCGAGATCGAGCCGAGCGTGGTCGCAGGCGCGGCGTTCTTCGAGCGCGAGAACCACGGTGTCCTGGACGATCCCCGCGTGCGGATCGTACGCGACGACATCGCGAATTTTCTCCAGACGACCTCCGAGACCTATCGGGTCATCTCCGCGGACGAGAAGACCGCGCAGGAGTATGCGTCGAACGGCTTTTCCTATTCCAGGGAGTACTACGCGCTGCTGCGCGCCCGCCTGGCGCCCGCAGGCGTGCTGCTGCAGTGGGTCCCGACCTCGCTGCCGCCGAGCCAGTACGCCATGATCCTGAAGACCTTCAGCGACAGCTTTCCGCACGTGCTGCTCGGCTTTTTCATGCCCGCGCTCAAGCGGGGAACCTACAACACGATACTGATCGGCTCGAACGAGCCGGTTTCCCTAGACGCGGCGCGCATGCGCAGGTACTTGGAATCCGAGCGGGAAGCCTTCGGCGCGCTCGCGCATTACGGCCTCGCGACGCCGGAGACCGTGCTGGCCCAGTTCGTCGCCGACGGGGAGGCGATCAGAAAGGCGGTCGCCACCGCGCCCGACAACACGCTCGTCTACCCGCGCTACGAGTTCTATTCGCCGTCCGACTACGCGCTGCCGCGAAGCAGGCGGCTGGTGATGAACATCGAATTTCTCATGCGCCTCCGCCGGGCGG
>JBFGLA010000172.1:0-5898 GCA_041576355.1 Burkholderiales bacterium | reverse complement strand
GGCCGAGACGATGGTCGGCACCGCCCAGGGCACGAGCACCGCGGCGCGCACCCAGGCGCGCCCGGGAAAGCTCGCGTTGAGCGCGAGCGCGATGGCAACGCCGAGCACGGTTTCGAGCGCCACCGAGACGACGCAGAACACGAGCGTAGTCCGCGTCGCGCGCCACCACTGCGGGTCGGCGAGCAACCCGTACCAGCCGCCGTCGTAGCGCGCGAGATAGTTTTCCAGACCGATGAAGGCGTACGCCCCGAGCTCGCTGAGATGCGCGTCGGTAAAGCCGAAGAAGATCGTGCGCGCGAGCGGCCAGCCGGCGATCGCCAGGAGCAGCAGCAACGCGGGCGCGAGGAATACCCAGGCCGTGCGGGTGCGAAGCCGATCCAGGTACGAGGGCGTCTCTACCATCTACCGCCCCGCGAGAGGCGCAAAAGATTGCGCTCGAGCGAGCGCAGCGCCGTGTCCGCGTCCGACTGCCCGGAGAGCACGGCGTGCACCGCGTTCGCGAACGCGGTGCTGACGCGGTTGTAGCGCACTCCGGTCACCGCCGACGGACGCGGCACGAGTGTGCGCAGCGATTCGGCGAGGACGGCGAAAGCGGGGTTGGCACGCAGAACCTCGGGGTCGCGATACAGATCGGGAATCGTCGGGTTATACCCGCCGACGATCGCGCGCCGCTTCTGCTCGGCGCGGCTCGCGAGATAGAAAACGAGCTCCGCAGCGAGGTCGGGATGCGCCGAATAGCGCGACACCGCGAGCTGCGCGCCGCCGAGTGTCGCGGCGCGCTCGGCGCGCTCGCCCGCGGGCAGCGGCGCGACTCCTACCTTTCCGCGCACCGGGCTGCCCGCGCTCTCTGCGAGCGCCCAGGCGTACGGCCAGTTGCGCATGAAAACCGCGTTCCCCGACTGGAACACGCCGCGCGCCTCCTCCTCGGCGTAGTTGAGTACGCCTTGCGGCGTGATCGTTCCGACCCAGGATGCGGCGAGCCGCAGCGCCTCGGCGGCGCGCGGGTTGTTGATCGATATGCGCCCGTCCGCCTCGACGATCGTGCCGCCGCCGTGGCTCGCGACCCATTCCAGCGCGTCGCAAGTGAGACCCTCGTAGGCGCGCCCCTGCCAGACGAACCCCCAGAGACTCGCGCTCCCCGCGGCGCGCTCGGCCTTCTGGATGCGCGCCGCCGCCTCGGTGAGCTCCTTCCAGGTCCTGGGCACCGCGGCACCGTGCCGCTCGAGCAAGTCCTTGCGGTAATAGAGCAGCGGCGCGTCGCCGAACCAGGGCATCGCGACGAGCCGGCCGCCGACCGTGTTGTTCGCGACGATGGCGGCAAAGTGCTCCGCGATTCGATCGTCGGCGTAAGCCCTGAGATCGACCAGGTGCGCGCCGAGAATGCCGGGCCACACGACGTCGATCTGCAGCACGTCGATCTCGGGCGCGCGCGCGGCGAGCAACTGCTGGTAGAGCGCAAGGCGCTCGCTCGCCGAGTTCGGCGTCGACACGAGCCGCACCGAGTGCCCGCTCGCTCGCGCCCAGGCAAGGGCGCCGTCGCGGCAGATTTCGAGCTCCTGCCCGACCGCGCTGCACGAGATCGAGATCGTCGCGGCGCAAGCAGGCGGCGCGGCACCGCAGGCGATCGACAAAGCAATGCAAAGAACAAATTCCTGGATTTTCATGGCGGTTTCCGCGCGCCGCGAGCGCTTCGGTCCGGACTCAACCATAACTCCGCCGCAGCGCGAAGGGAACCCTAGGATGGAGCGCGCGCGCCTCGAATCCGATAACATTGGCATGCCATTCCCAGGAGGAGGAGCCCATGAAACTTGTCAAAGAGTGGGCGCGCGTCGCCCCGTTTGCCGCAATCCTCGCGCTCGCCGCGGCGGGCGCCGCGGCGCAACCGAAACTGCCCTCGACGCTCGCCTGGAGCGCGTACGACGTCGGCTCGGGCGGCTACAATCAGTCGGTCGCGATCGGCAACGCGCTCAAGCAGAAGTACAACGTCAGCCTGCGCGTGCTGCCCGGAAAGAACGACATCTCGAGGACGCTGCCGGTGCGCTCGGGACAGGTGCAGTTCTCCGCCAACGGCGTCGGCGGCAGCTACCTCGCGCAGGAAGGCGTGTACGAGTTCGGCGCGCCCGACTGGGGCCCGCAGCCGATCCGCGGCCTGATGCTCAACACCTCGGACCAGGTGCTCACCGTGGTCGCGGCGAAGGACAGCGGCGTCAAGACGGTCGCCGACCTGAAGGGCAAGCGCGTCGCCTGGGTCATCGGCGCGCCCTCGCTCAACCAGAACATCACCGCGATCCTCGCGTTCGCCAACCTCACCTGGAACGACGTGCAGAAAGTCGAGTTCGGCGGCTTCGGCGCGGCGATGGACGGGATCATCAACAACCAGGTCGATGCCGCGTTCACCTCGTCGATCTCGGGCAAGGCCTACCAGATCGCCAAGTCGCCGCGCGGCCTTGTCTACCCGCTGATCTCGCACAAGGACCGGGCGGGCTGGGAACGCTTGAACAAGGTGGCGCCGTTCTTCTTTCCCTTCATGGGCACCGAGGGTGCAGAGCTCTCCAAGGAGAGCCCGGCCGAGTCGGCGTCCTACCCGTACCCGATCCTGATGAGCTACGCGGCGCAAGACGCCGACCTGGTCTACAACATGACCAAGGCGATGGTCGATTCATTCGACCTGTACAAGGGCGCGGCGCCGGGCAACGCCGGTTGGGATCCTGCGCGGCAGAATTTCGCCTGGGTCATTCCTTATCATGACGGCGCGATCCGCTACTGGAAGGAGGCGGGCCTGTGGAAGCCCGAGCACCAGGCGCATAACGACAAGCTCATCCAGCGCCAGAAGGTGTTGGCGAGCGCCTGGGAGCAAGTGAAGAAGGCCGCCCACGCGAACGACGATGCATTCGAAAAAGCGTGGATGGCGGTACGCGCGGACGCGCTGACCAAGGCCGGATTCGACCCGGTCGTCACGAACTGGTAATCATTTCCTAGCGCGCGGCGGCCGCCCGCCGCGCGCGCCCCGTTTCACGACCGCGCCTCACGATCGCCGCCGATGACCGCGAACGACGCGGTGCAGCCGGCGATCGCAGCCCGGTATCGCAGCCTCTCGCCCGCTTGGCGCGCGACGCTGATCGCAATCGCCCTCACCGCGATCTTCCTCGCGCTCAACCAGCTTCTCAATCTCGGCTTCTTCGTCGGCAAGGTCCTCCTCGACACGGCCTACCTGTATTGGCTGTGCGCGCTGCTCGCCGGTTGCGTGTTCATCCTCATCCCTGCCACCCGGCACGCACGCCGCGACGGCGTGCCCTGGTACGACGCAGCGCTGTTCTTTCTCACGGTCGCGATCTTCGCCTATTACGCGCTGAACGCGCATCGCATCATCAGGGAGGGCTGGGAATTCGCGGCGCCCAAGGAGGCGATCTGGATCGCCTATGTCGGCTGGCTGGTGATCCTGGAGGCCACGCGGCGCGCCGGTGGCACCGCGGTGTTTGTGGTGGTCGCCGTCATTTCGCTCTACCCGGTCTAAGCTGGGCATATGCCGGGCCCGATCTCGGGCCTGCCGCAGCCGTTGCCCACCACCGCCGCATATCACTTCGCGAGCTCCGAGAGCGTGCTCGGCATCCCGACGCGCGCTTTCGGCGAGCTGGTCATCGGCTTCGTCATGTTCGGCGCCGTCCTGCAATACACCGGCGCGGCGCACTTCTTCAACAACCTCGCGCTGGCGATGTTCGGCTCGGTGCGCGGAGGTCCGGCAAAGGTGTCGATCTTCGCGAGCGGCCTGATGGGGTCGGTGTCAGGGAGCGTCGTATCCAACGTGCTCACGACCGGCGTCGTAACGATCCCGGCGATGAAGCGCACCGGCTTCGCGCCGGCATACGCGGGCGGTGTCGAAGCCTGCGCCTCGACCGGCGGCGTGCTGATGCCGCCGGTGATGGGCGCGACCGCGTTCGTGATGGCATCGTTTCTGGGCGTTCCGTACGTCACGGTGGCGGTCGCCGCGTTCATCCCGTCGCTGCTCCTCTATCTCGGACTGTTCGTGCAGATCGACGGTTACGCCGCGCGCCGCGGACTGAAGGGGCTGCCCCGGGCCGAGTTACCGGCGATCGGGAAGACCTTCGCCGAAGGCTGGCAATACATCATCGTCTTCGTGCTGCTGGTGTGGATGCTGCTCGTGCTGCAGCAGGAAGCGATCGCGCCGTTCTACGCCACGGCGCTCCTGCTCGCCATCAACCAGTTCTCGAGGCGCTATCGGCTCGACTGGAAGAAGCTCGGCGTGCTGGTCGAGGGCATCTGCGGCGCGCTCGGCGAGCTCTCGGCGCTGCTTGCCGGAGTGGGCCTCATCATCGGCGCGCTTTCGGTCACGGGACTCGCGGGCACGCTCGCGAACGACCTCGTCTACCTCGCGGGCAACAACATCTACGTGCTGCTCGTGATGGGGGCGATCACGAGCTTCATCTTCGGCATGGGAATGACGATCACCGCCTGCTACATCTTCCTTGCGATCGTGCTCGCGCCCCCGCTGGTCGGGGCGGGGTTCGACCCGGTCGCGGTGCACCTGTTCATGCTGTACTGGGGCATGGTGTCGTTCATCACGCCGCCGGTGGCGCTCGCGGCGTTCGTTGCCGCGGGCATCGCGCGCGCGGCGCCGATGCAGGTCGGGATGCAGTCGGTGCGCCTGGGCAGCACGATGTACTTCGTGCCGTTCTTTTTCGTCCTCAACCCGGCGCTCATCCTGCGCGGCTCGCCGGGCGAGATTGCAGTCGTGGTGGCGACCGCCGTGGTTGGAATCCTGCTGATCGCCTCGGCGCTCGAAGGCTACCTGCTCGGCTTGGGGGAGCTGCGGGGCGGCCCTATCGGCTGGGTCGCCCGGGCGCTATTCCTCGCCGCGGGGCTCGCGATGGCGCTGCCGGGCGGCGGCCAGCTCGAATTGAGCCACTTGCAGCTTTCCCTGGTCGGCGCGGGGCTCGCCGCAGCGGCGGTGCTGCTCGTCTGGGTCGCACGCCGCGAGCCCGCGCGCTGACGGTCAGGCCGGCGGCGGGAATCCCCGCGCCCAGGTTTCAGAACCGCATTCCGATCGTCGCCGTGAGCGTCGGGACGACGTTCGCGGCCTCGCCGACGGAGCTGGGAATGAGGAAGATCGGCAGCTCGACGCGGAAGTCGACCGAGTCGGTGAGGAACCGGCCGAAGCCGAAAGTCACGATCGCGCCGAATACCGTGCCCTCTTCCCTCTGCAAGCTTCCGCCGCCGCAGCAGGGTGTGCCGAGGGACGTATCCGTCTCGCTGCTCTCCTCCCATTCGACGCTGAAGGCGCCCGCGCCGGTGCCGAACAGGTAGTACCAGTCCCTCGATTTCGGCGAGTAGTTGAACAGCCAGTTGATTCTCGCGGCGAAGACGTTGAGGTCCGTTTTTTCCTTGTAGGTGTGGAACTCCTCGGTCGTTTCCTCCGAGCGCGCGACATAGAAATCAGCGCCGAACTCGGTCGCCGTCCGGCCGCTGCCCATCGTGGTAAACCGCCCGCCGATGCCGTACGCCGTGCCCAAGGTAATATCGGTCCCGACGCCCAGGCGCAGGCTGAACGGCCCTTTCTCTTGCGCGGCGGCGGTGAGCGGGAGGGAGGCGATCAGTCCTCCCAGCAGGATGCGTAGCAAGGTTTTCATGAGCGGTGTCTCCTCTCTGGTTGAGTCGCGCGCTGCAGCCGGCTTGCCCAACCGGATCGGCGCGAGCGCACGCGGTACTGCATCCAGTGCTCAGAATACTAGACGTCCAAGCGTTTGCTTCAATACGACATATGGTTATGTCTTGGATCAAGAAATGAGAAGATTTTCACGATCGACCGGGCGGCCGTCGGCGCTGACCTGGCCATTCGACCGAAAAGAGAGTGATGGCGCGCCCGAGACGATTCGAACGTCC
>JBFGLA010000171.1:0-5918 GCA_041576355.1 Burkholderiales bacterium | reverse complement strand
TACGATGTCGTGTCGTGCCTGTCCGACGAGTACGCCAAGCTGTTCGAATTCGAGGGCTCGCGCACCGACAAGCACGTCCGCGAGCATGAGGTCTACGTGGTCGGGGAATCGGAAAGCGCTTTCATACAGGCGAAGACCGGGATGGAGCACCGGGCGGCGCAGACCAACCCGCGGCTTAGGGCCAGGCCGGACGTGGCCGGTGCCGCCGGGGCGCAGGGCGAGTCTCGCCGCTTCTCGCTCCCCGCCATCAAGTCGGCCGCCATCGCGTTCGTTCGGGACCGAAAGAAGGTCTCGATCGCGGGCGGCGTCCTCGGCGCGCTCGTGCTGCTGCTCGCCGTTCTCGTCTCGATCCAGAGGCCCGCGGCACCGCCGCTTGCGACCGCCGCCGCGCCGGCCGCAAGCGTCCCCGCCGCTGCACCGCCGGAAAAGCCGGATGCCGCCGCCAAGGCCGCCACCGAGGCTGCACCGCAGCCGAGCGCCGCCAAGCTCCCCGCTCAGGCCGCCGCCGCGCCGAGCGCCGCGGCGGTATCCGAAGCGAGGCGGGCCGCCCCGCCCAAGCCCGAGCCGCTGCCCGGTATCGTTAACCTGTCGATCGCGCCCTGGGGCGAGGTACTGGTAAACGGCAAGCCGCACGCCGTCAGCCCGCCGATCAAGAACCTCAAGCTCGCGCCGGGAAAGTACAAGATCGAGGTGCGCAACACGACGTTCACGCCGTACGTTGCGATCATCCACGTGAAGTCGCGCGAAGAAGTGACCATCCGGCACGTATTCAAATGACTTCGGTCGCGGGGACGTTCTGAGCGCCGGCGCAGCCATTGCCATGCGCAGGGCGACGCGAGCAAGGGGACTCCTGCCGGCGATCGTCGTTACGGCGCTGCTGGCCGCTTGCGCCCCGGTACGCGAGAGGCCGCCGGCGGAGCCGGCGGTGCCGCGCATCACCGAAGAACAGCTGCGCGACAAGGCGCGGGAGAGCCTGGCGCTCGGGCTGCGCCAGTACCAGGCCGGCAGCTACAACGACGCGCAGATGAGCCTCAACGCCGCGCTCGATCACGGCCTGCTCTCGAAAAACGAGCAATCGACCGCGCGCAAGCACCTGGCATTCATCCACTGCATCGGCGCGCGCGAACTGCAGTGCCGGGACGAGTTCCGCAAGGCGATGGAGATCGACTCGAAGTTCACCCTCAGCGCGGCCGAGGCCGGCCACCCGCTCTGGGGGCCCGTGTACCGCGGCCTGCGCGCCGAGCTGAGCACCCCGCCGCCGGCGCCCGCGAAGCCCGCACCGCGCTCCGCGGGCGAGCGGCTGCTCGCCGACGGAATGGCGAAATACGACGCCGGAGATTTCGACGGGGCGCACGAGCTCCTGCAAAGCGCTCTGCAACTGGGACTCGGCGCGAAAACGGACCAGCTCAAGGCGTACAAGTATTCCGCGTTTTCCTCGTGCCTGCTCGAGCGCTACCGGACCTGCCGCGGCGAATTCGCGAAGCTTTTCGAGATCGACCCGGATTTCGACCTCACGCCGGCGGAGGTCGGGCACCCGTCCTGGAGGCGCACCTACGCCGCCGCTAAGCATCGCGCCAACGCCGCCAGAGACCGCGACAGCAAGAAGTAGCCCGCGCAGCAATGCCCGACGCCAACCCGGAAACCCTGGGCCGCTACAAGATCCTCGACATCATCGGTCGCGGTGCGATGGGGGTCGTGTACAAGGCCGTCGACCCGGCGATAGACCGCGTCGTCGCGATCAAGACGATCAACCTGTCGCTCAACGAGGAAGATCTCGCGGAGTACGAAGCGCGCTTCCAGCAGGAGATCAAGGCCGCGGGCCGCTTCAGCCACCCCAACATCGTCACCATCTTCGACGTCGGCCGCACCGACGAGGTGGCGTACATGGCGATGGAGTTCCTGAAGGGCAAGGAGCTGAAGGACCTCCTCGCCGCGGGAGAGCGCCCGGACGTGGAAACGACCGTCGAGCTGATGCTCCAGGTCGCCGACGGGCTCGCTTTCGCGCACGAGCACGACATCGTCCATCGCGACATCAAGCCCTCGAACATCATGGTGATCAACCTGCCCGCCGGCGTGCACGCCAAGATCACGGACTTCGGCATCGCGCGCACCCCCGCCTCGGCGGTCAAGACGATGACGGGCATCATTCTCGGCTCGCCGCGCTACATGTCTCCCGAGCAGGTCGTCGGCAAGAAGATCGACCACCGCTCGGACATCTTTTCTTTGGGCGTCGTCATGTACGAGACGCTGACCGGGATCGCGCCCTTCGACGGCGACAACTTGACCGCCATCATGTACGCAACCGTCAACACCCATCCGGCGCCGCCCTCGACGCTCAACCCGGCGGTGCCGAAGATGCTCGACCTGATCGTCACCAAGGCGCTCGCCAAGACGACCGACGATCGCTACCAGACGACGCGCGAGCTCGCCGCCGACCTGCGCGAAGTCAAGCGCCAGCTCCTCGGCGCGACCGGGCCGCGCCCGATCCCCGCGGCGGCCGGTCCGGCGCCCGAGCGTCCCGCCGGGCCGCCGACGATCACGGGGCGCCTGCAGCAGGAACCCGTGAACGAGGATGCGAAGCCGCTCAAGCTCGCGCCTCAATTCGATTCGTTCGCCGCCACCGTGCGTCTCGTCGCGCTGACGCAGCAGACCGACGAATTCCGCGGCTACATCAGCGAAACGAAGAAGATGCGCGCGTACAAAGGGGAAACAGACCCCGCGCGCCGCCCCGCGTCCGAGCCGACCCCCAAACAGGCCGCGAAACCGGCCGCCGCCCCGGCGTCCGCACGCGCTTCGATCACGATTCCGCGCGGCCAGCTTGAAGCGCGCACGCCGGCCGCGCCGGGGTCCGCGGTATGGGTGCCGCTCACCGTGCTCGGGCTGCTCGCGCTTCTCGCGCTCGCGCTCTTCGTCGCCTTGCTCGCGCGCTGAGCGATGGCGATCGAGACTCACGTCTCCGACATCACGCACGTGATCCAGCTCGCGGTAGCGCCGGTGTTCATGCTGACCGCGGTCGGAACGATCATCAATGCGCTCAACAGCCGCCTGGGCCGGGCGGTCGACCGGCGCCGCGCCCTCGAAGCGCGGCTCGGCGAATTTTCCGGCGACGAGGCGAGCGCAGCGCGGGACGAGCTCGCCGCGATCACGCGGCGCATCCGCTACGTCTATCTCTCGATCCTCTTCGCCGTGCTTTCAGGGCTCTTCATCTGCCTGCTCATCGCGGGGGCGTTTCTCGGCGCCTTTGTCGCGACCGACCTCACGCGCACGGTCGCGGCGCTCTTTGTGCTCGCGATGCTGGCGCTGATCGCGTGCCTGCTGCTCTTCCTGCGCGAGATCTTCGTCGCCGTCTCGGCGCCGCGTCACCCGCCGCACCCGGCGGAGCCGCGCGCACCCTGATCCCCGCCGCGCCCCCGGAAAGCCGCGGCGCATCAGCGTCGTAGCCTTCAACTCGAAAGCGGGCTTCCCCGCCCCCCGGCCTTGCTGATATAAAGTCGTCAGGGCGTGCAGATCGACACCACGGACGCCGGGCCCTGCCGGCGCCCATCGCATCGTCAGCGACACGTAATGGAGAAGAACCGTGGGACAACTTTCCAAGCTCAGGACGATTGCGCTCATCGGCCAGGCGGGTTGCGGTAAGACCACGCTGGCCGAGGCGTTGCTCGCGAAGGCGGGAGCGATCCCCGCCCCGGGCAGCGTCGAGCGCGGCACTACCGTCTGCGATTACGCCCCGCTCGAAAAGCAGCTCCAGCACTCGCTCAAGCTCGCGGTCGCGAGCTTCGACGTGGCGGGCCCGGATTCGCCGACCCGCGTTCACTTGCTCGACACCCCCGGCTATGTCGATTTCCTCGGCCATGCGCTGCCCGCGATCGCCGCGGTCGAGACCGCGGCGATCGTGATCAACGCGCAAAACGGCATCGAGCCGATGACCGGCCGCTTCATGAGCTGGGCCGCCAAGCGCGGGCTCGATCGCCTGATCGTCGTCAACAAGATGGACGCGGACAACGTCGACCTGAAGGGGCTGCTCGAGGACATCCAGCAGACCTTCGGAAAAGAGTGCCTGCCGCTCAACCTTCCGGCCGGCGCTCGCACGCGCGTCTCGGACTGCTTTTTCGCCCCGGCGGGCGATTCGGACTTTTCCTCGGTCGAAGAGGCGCACCGGCAGCTCGTCGACCAGGTGGTCGAGGTGGACGAGGATCTCATGGCGGTCTACCTGGAGCGCGGCGAGGTCTCGCCCGAGGAATTGCACGATCCGCTCGAGCGCGCGCTGCGCGAGGGGCATCTCATTCCGGTCGTGTTCGCCTCGGGCAAGACGGGCGCCGGGGTCGGCGAGCTGCTCGACGTGATCGTGAAGCTCCTGCCCAACCCGACCGAGGGCAACCCGCCCGTGTACGTCAACACGCCCATCGACGGCGGCGAGCCGACCGAGCTCGAAGCGGTGCCCGACCCGGCGCGGCACGTCCTCGCGCACGTCTTCAAGATCGAGATCGACCCCTACATCGGGCGATTGGCGGTGTTTCGCGTGCACCAGGGCCGCATCACCCCCGGCAGCCAGCTCTACATCGGCGAGGGTAGAAAGCCGATCAAGGCGGGGCACCTCTACATGCTGCGCGGCAAGCAGCAAATCGAAGTAAACGAGGCGATCCCGGGCGACATCTGCGCGATCGCCAAGGTCGACGACATCGCGTTCGACCACATCCTGCACGATTCGCCCGAGGACGCGCACATCCACGCCCGAGCGCTCGAGCTGCCGATGTCGGTGTTCGGTTTGGCGGTGCAGCCGAAAAAGCGCGGCGACGAGCAAAAGCTCGCCGACGTGCTGCACAGGCTCTCCGCCGAGGACCCGTGCCTGCGCATCGAGCACAACGCGCAGGCGAACGAAACCGTGATCCGCGGCCTGGGCGAGATGCACTTGAAGACGACGCTCGAGAAGATGGCGGCCCAGTACAAGGTCGAGCTCGACACCAAGCCGCCGTCGATCCCGTTCCGCGAGACCATCCTCGCGCGCGCCGAGGGCCACAACCGGCACAAGAAGCAGACCGGCGGCGCGGGCCAGTTCGGCGAGGTGTTCCTACGCGTCGAGCCGCTGCCGCGCGGCACGGGGTTCGAATTCGTCGACCAGGTGAAGGGCGGCGTGATTCCCTCGCAGTACATTCCCGCGGTCGAGAAGGGCGTGCGCTCGGTGCTCGACTCGGGCTTCGTCGCCGGCTTTCCGATGCAGGACATCCGGGTCATCGTGCACGACGGCAAGAGCCACTCGGTCGACTCGAAGGAGGTCGCCTTCGTCGCCGCCGGGCGCAAGGCGTTTCTGGACGCGCTCGGCAAGGCGCGCCCGATCGTGCTCGAGCCGATCGTGTACGTGAACGTGGTCGCGCCCGAATCGAACATGGGCGACGTCACGGGCGATCTCTCCGCGCGGCGCGGCCATATCAAGGGCCAGGACGCGCCGCGTCCGGGTACGGTCGAGATCTCGGCGCTCGCCCCGCTCTCGGAGCTGGAGAGCTTCCCCTCGCGGCTGAAGTCGCTCACCGCGGGACAGGGCTCGTACTCGCTCGAATTCAGCCACTACGAGGCGGCGCCGCAGCCGCTGCAGCAAAAGCTCGTCACCGCGCACAAGCCGGCGCACGCCGAGGAGTGATGCACGTCGTCCGTGCGGGAGCGGGCGCGCCGCCGCTCGTCTTCGTGCACGGTTTCGCCTGCAGCCACGCCGATTGGCGGCAGCAGGTCGAGCGCTTCGCGGCTCGTCATGCGGTGCTCGCGTGCGACCTGCGCGGGCACGGGCGCACGCCCGCGGATCCCGGCGAAGTCTCAATCGAAACCTTTGGCGCGGATGTCGCGCAGCTCCTCGAGGACGAGAGGCTCTCCGACGCGCTGCTCGTCGGCCACAGCATGGGTTGTCGCGTCGTCGTGCAGGCGGCGGC
>JBFGLA010000170.1:0-5923 GCA_041576355.1 Burkholderiales bacterium | reverse complement strand
GCGACGAATCCGGCCACCGGAACCGGGGAGGCCAGAATGTCCTTGATGATCGCCCGCATCGAAGTGTCGAGCCCGCCCGGTGTGTCCATGCGAAGCACGACCAGCTGCGCCTTCTCCCGCGCCGCTCGCTCCAGCCCGCGATGCACGAAATCCGCCATTGCCGGGCCAATCGCCCCATCGAGCGGAATGACAAGAACGGGCGCCGCGGCCGCCGGCGCGGCCCATACCGCGCTCAGGAGGATTAGGCGCGCCAGCCGCAAGATTCTTCCCCGCATCGCTTCCCCATGTACGGAATATAGCCCTTTTTGCGGTATACGCGCGCGTCCCGCCGCGGCGGCTTGAACGGGTTCACCAGCAGTCCGCATGCGCTTCATTCCAAAGCAAACGCTCGGGTACTGCCGCCCGCGAATTCGTAGACCTGATCTCTCACCCCGAGCCGGATCGGCGCCGCGTCCGGCTCGTGCCCGCGCACCGTGAGCGTGCCGCGCGCGAGCGTGAGATCGAGGGAATGGCCGCGATAGCGGATGCGCAGGTCGAGCCGCGCGAGCGCTTCGGGAAGCTCCGGGTTGAGCCGCAGCACGTCCCCCTGCACCTCGATGCCGGTGGTCACGCGCGCCAGCAGATCGACCGTTCCCGCCATGGCGCCGAGGTGCACGCCTTCCGCGCTGGTTCCCTCCTGGATGTCGGCGACGTCGCTTTGCAGCGCCTCGAGGAAGAACCCCATGGCGCGCTCGCGGTCGGAGCGAGCGAGCACCCAAGCATGGACCACGCGGCTCAGCGTCGAGCCGTGCGACGAGCGATCGGTGTAGTACCGCACGTTCTTCGGAATCGTCTCGTATTCGAACGGATAATCGAGGCGCCGGAACAGATCTGCCAATTCCTCCGCGGAGAACAGGTAGAACAGCATCAGCACGTCGGCTTGCTTGGAAAGCTTGTAGCGGTTGGGCGTGTCGTTCTCCGCTTCCAGGATGAGGTCGAGGCGCCCGATGTTGCCGTACTCGGCGCGGTACCTTTCCCAATCGAGCTCGCGCAGATTCTCGTAGCCCTCGAACTGGCTGATGATGCCGTCGTCGTGGAACGGGACGACCATCTTGCGGCTGATGTCCTGCCAGCGCTCGATTTCTTCGCTTCCGATTCCGAGCCGCGCCGTCAGCTCGGCGCGCCGCATGTCGGAAAGCAGATCGAGCACATCCAGGGCCCGGCACAAGACCCACACGGCCATGAGGTTCGTATAGGCGTTGTTCGCCAGTCCCGGCCCGCTGGCGTCCGGGTAGCCGTCGTGGTATTCGTCCGGGCCCAGCACGCCGCGTATCTCGTAGCGCCCGCGCTCGGTGCTGTAGGTTGCGATGCTCGACCAGAAGTGCGCGATCTCGAGGATCAGCTCGCCGCCGTAGAACTCCAGAAATTCCTTGTCCCGCGTGACCTGGTAGTACTGCCACACGTTGTACGCGATCGCGCTCCCGACGTGGCGCTGCAGGTGCGAGTGGTCCGGTATCCAGCGCTGCGAGCGCGGATTCAGGTTGAACTGCTGGGTCACCTCGCTGCCGTTGCTGCCGCTTTGCCAGGGAAACATCGCGCCCTGGAACCCGGCGCGGCGTGCCGCGGCGCGGGCCTCCGGCAGCCGCCGGTGACGGTACATCAGCAGCGCCCGAGTGATCTCCGGCACGCGGTGGTTGAAGAACGGAAAGATGAACAGCTCGTCCCAGAAGATGTGCCCCTGGTACGCCTCGCCCGTCCAGCCGCGCGCCGGCACTCCGATATCGAGGCCGATGGAGTGGATCGACACCGTCTGCAGCAGGTGGAACATGTGCAACCGGAACAGCGCCAGCACGTTGAGCTTGAACGACGGATCGGCGAGTTCGATCCGGATGTCGAACCGGCGCCACAAGGAGCGCCAGGCGAGAGCGTGCTGCACGAGCAGCTCGCGAAATCGACCGGCGCGGCCGATCGCCGTGCGCGCCTCGTGGCCGCATTCCAGAATGGCGTGGTCGCGCGAGGTGTAGAACGCCACCACCTTCTCTACCCGCAGCGTGCCGCCCGATGCGACCTCGACGCCGAATTCGTGCCCGATGTAGCCGGGCTCTTCGACCCGATGGCGCCGGATATCGAGCGCTTCGCCTTCCAGAAATGCCTGCGTGCGCGCGGCTTGCGCCACATGGATATGCGACTGGCAGGTGCGGACCATGAGAAACACGCCGTCACCCGCCACCTCCGCCGCGGCCACCGGCTCCAGATGCCGGTTGTTGAACTTGCGGTAGAGCTGCGCGCCGGCATTGACCACGCGGCCGTCGATGGCGGAACGTATCAGCACGCGGCCGGACCAGTTCTCCGCGGTGAGCGTCAGCTCTTGCGCCGCCAGGTGCGTGTCGCCCATCGATACCAAGCGCCGCTCGGCCAGTGTGCTGCGCCGGCCTTGCCGATCCTGAAAACCGATGGTGCGGGTGAGCACGCCGCGCCGGATGTCGAGTTCCTGCCGGTAGGAAAGAATTTGCACCGATCCCAGATCGAACCAGTCGCCATCGCCGATACGGAAGCTGAGCGGCAGCCAGTTGGGAAGATTGACCAAGTCCTCGTTCTCCACCACGCGCCCAGCGAGATCGGTGCGCAGCCGGTTGTAGCCGCATGCCAGGTAGGTGCCGGGGTAATGTATGTCGTCCGCCCCGGCTTCCGGCGCAGCGCCGCGGGTGGCGAAATAGCCGTTTCCCAGCGTACACAGCGCTTCGCGCAAGCCCTCCTGCGCCGGGTCGTAGCCTTCGAAAGCGAGCGACCAGACGGAGGGCGGCTCTGTCGCGATCCGCACCTGCCCCAGGTCGGTGACCACGGCATCGGCGCCCGCATCGCGCAGCGGGCCCGGCTGAGCGTTGCGATCGACACCGATGACGTAGCCGAACTTCCCGGCGCGTCCCGCCTCGACCCCGGCGATCGCGTCCTCCACCACCGCGGCGCGCGCCGGGTCGGTCCTAAGCCGGCGCGCGGCTTCGAGGAAGGCGTCGGGCGCGGGCTTGCCTTTTAGATTGAGGCGGACAATGTCCACGCCATCGACGCGTTCGTCGAAAAGGTCCGCGATCCCGGCCGCCTCGAGCACCGCCGCGCAGTTGACGCTGGAGGAAACCACCGCAGTCTTGACTTCGTGCTGCCTCAGCAGGCGCACCAGCGCGACGGCGGGTTCGTAGACCTCGACGCCGTTTTGCCGCAGATGCGCCATGAAATACTCGTCCTTCAGGTTGCCGAGGCCGCATACGCTTTCCTCCCCTGGGGCATCGTCCGGGTCGCCCCAGGGCAACGCGATGCCGCGCGCCTGCAGGAAGCTGGCGACGCCGTCGTAGCGCGGCTTACCGTCCACGTAGCGACGGTAGTCGGCGTCCTCGTCGAACGGCACGAACACTTTGCCGGCAACCTTGGCTCGCCGTTCGAGCAGCCGATCGAACATCCGCTTCCACGCGGCAGCATGGACACGCGCGGTTCGGGTCAACACGCCGTCCAGATCGAACAGAACGGCGTCGGTGTCGCGCGGCGAAAGCGTAACGATGGGAACGGCCTGGCTCATCGGACTCTGCGTGGAAACACGCCGTATCCGGCGCTCATGGGTCATTGTCTCAAAGTGTCCCGGCGGACAAGAAGTGTCTTGCAGATCATTCCGCTTCCGGCGCGCGGCGCGGATAGTAGAATTGCGCCTCGCCTGATCCCCACGTGAAGCCCGAACAGCCCCCCGGCGACGCGATCGTCATTCGCGGCGCGCGCCAAAACAACCTGAAGAACCTGAGTCTGGTGATTCCAAACGGCGAGCTGCTCGTCGTCACCGGGGTCTCGGGCTCGGGCAAGTCTTCGCTCGTCTTCGATACGCTCTACGCCGAGGGCCAGCGACGCTACGTCGAGACCTTCAGCCCGTACGCGCGCCAGTTCCTCGATCGCATGGACAAGCCGCAGGTCGATGCGATCGAGGGCGTTCCGCCGGCAATCGCGATCGATCAGACGAATCCCGTTCGTACCTCGCGCTCCACCGTGGGCACCATGACGGAGCTGAACGATCACCTGAAGCTGCTCTATGCCCGGGCGGCGCGGCTCTTTTGCAGGGGCTGCGGCAACGAGGTGACGCGCGACACGCCCGATTCGATTTTCCGCGCCCTCCTCGAGCGCGCCCGCGACGCGGGCGATCCCCGCCTCGAAATCACCTTTCCGGTCAACGTGCCGAAGAACTTCAGCGAGGCCGAGATCCAGCAGCTGCTCGAGCGCCAGGGCTACACGCGCATCCACTCGCGCTCGCAGTCCCTGCTCGAGGTGACGCAGGACCGGGTCCGGATGTCCTCGGCCGAGCGCGCGCGCGTCACCGAGGCGATCGAGGCGGCGCTGCGCGTGGGCCGCGGCCGCGTCAACGTGTACGCCGAATCGGCACTGTGGCGCTTCTCGTCGGACCTGCATTGCGCCGAGTGCGATATCCACTACGCCGAGCCGACGCCCGCGGCGTTCTCGTTCAACTCGCCGATTGGCGCCTGCGAAACCTGCCGCGGCTTCGGGCGTGTGATCGGCGTCGATTTCGGGCTCGTGGTCCCGGACGAAGCGAAGACTCTGCGCGACGGGGCGGTGAGGCCCTGGCAGACGCCCAGCTTCGCCGAGTGCCAGGACGATCTCGAAAAGTACGCACGCAAGCGGGGCATTCCGCTCGATACGCCCTGGCGAGGGCTGACGTCCGAGCAGCGCGACTGGGTGCTCGAGGGCGAGCCGGACTGGGTGAGCTGGAAGAAGAGCTGGCCCGGCGTCTGGTACGGCGTGCGGCGTTTCTTCAAGTGGCTCGAGAGCAAGGCCTACAAGATGCACATCCGGGTCCTGCTCTCGAAATACCGCGCCTACACGCCCTGCGGCGCGTGCGGCGGGACGCGCCTCAAGCCCGACGCCCGGCTCTGGATGCTGGGTGAGGAGCGGCTGTCGATGCACGATCTGATGCTCCTGCCGATCGAGCGCGTGCGCGATTTCTTCTCGTCGCTCAGACTTCCCGCCGGGATCGACGAGGCGACCGATCTGCTGCTCACCGAGATCCGCGCCCGGCTCGGCTACCTATGCGAGGTGGGCTTGGGCTATCTCACGCTCGACCGCCAGTCGCGAACGCTCTCGGGCGGCGAGGTGCAGCGCATCAACCTCACCACCGCGCTCGGCACCTCGCTCGTCAACACCCTGTTCGTGCTCGACGAGCCCTCGATCGGTCTGCACCCGCGCGACATGGGACGCGTGATCGAGGTGATGCGTAATCTGCGCGACGCCGGAAACTCGCTCGTCGTGGTCGAGCACGACCCGCAGATCATGTTCGCCGCAGACCGCATCCTCGACATGGGTCCGGGACCCGGCGAGCGCGGCGGCGAAGTCGTCTTCTTCGGCGCACCGGACGCGCTGCGCAAGGAGCGCACGCTCACGGCGGAATACCTCTCCGGCCGCAAGCGCGCGGACGCAGGCGTCGCGCGCAAGCCGGTCGCGTCGAGCACGCCGAAGATCCGTCTCTTCGGCGCGGCCGAGCACAACCTCAAGAACCTCGACGTCGAGCTGCCGCTCGAGCGGCTGGTGTGCGTCACCGGCGTCTCGGGATCCGGGAAATCGACGCTGGTACAGGACGTGCTGCACCGGGCGCTTCTCAAAGCCAAGGGCAAATCCACCGAGGCACCGGGCATCTATCGCAGCCTCAGCGGCGCCGAGCTCGTATCCGATGTCGTCATGGTCGACCAATCGCCCATCGGCAAGACCACTCGATCGAATCCGGCGAGCTACGTCGGCGCCTGGGACGCGATCCGGGCGCTCTTCTCCAAGGCGCCGCTCGCGCGCGAACGCGGCTACACCGCGGGGACCTTCAGCTTCAACTCGGGCAACGGCCGCTGTCCTGCCTGCCGCGGCAGCGGATTCGAGCACGTCGAGATGCAATTCCTCTCCGACGTGTACT
>JBFGLA010000169.1:0-5987 GCA_041576355.1 Burkholderiales bacterium | reverse complement strand
GAGGTTGGCGAGAGACATGGCGTGCACTTCCTCGGCCGATCGCGGCCGGCCGTCGAAGTCCTTCTTGTCGAAGGTCGCGGTCGCGTCTGACACGACGTAAGTCTCGTAGCCCAAGTTGCCGGCCATGCGCGCCGTCGCTTCGACGGAATTGTTGGTGATGACGCCGCAGACGACGAGGCACGAGATCCCCCGCTTGCGGAGCAGGGAGTCGAGATCGGTGCCGATGAACGCGCTGTTCGTGTGCTTGGTCACGACGGTTTCGCCGGGCAGCGGGAGCACCGCATCCTTGAACTCGCAGCCAGCCTGCCCCGGGCGATACGACGACTCCGGCTCGCGCGAGAGGTGGCGTACGTGGACAATCGGCATTGCGGCTGCGCGCCAATGCCGGAGCAGATCTGCGATGCGCTCCTCGGCGTCCGGATTGTTGCGCCGGCCCCAGCTCGGATGGTCGATCGCCTTCTGCACGTCGATGATGACCAATGCGGCGTTCGCGGCGAGGGCAATCGACATGACGCCTCAGCCGTCCGCTCGCTTGAGTTCCTTGTAGAAGATGACCGCGTCGTGCGGCGTTCCGTCGGGGTCGAGGGCGAACCTCGGAATCGTTCCCGCGGGAGTCCATCCCATGCGACCGTACAGGTGCTCCGCCGGGTCGCCGCGCTTCGTGTCGAGCGTGAGGAGCCCGAACCCCGCGCTGCGCGCGGCGTCTTCGATCGCGTGCATCAGCCGCGTGCCCAGGCCCGAGCGGCGGCTGCGCCGGTCGACGAGCAGCTTCGCGATCTCAGCGCGATGCGGCTGGTTCGGCGCCCACGCCGGGTGGAGCTGTACCGTGCCCACAATCTCGCCGCCTTCGCGCGCGACGAGAAAGATCGCGCCCGAGTGCGATGAAGAGAGGGTCCTGCGCCACCAGTCTTCGGCGCGCCCGAGCGCGAGCGGGGCAAGAAAGCTTACGGCGGCGCCGGAGTCGACCGCGTCTACCAGCAGCCGGGCGAGCGCCCGAAGATCGGTTTCACCGGCCTGCGGTGCCAATGGCTCGATTCGCTGTGCTGGGTTGGTCAGGTCCTATCTCCCTATGTATGTATTTAGAGGGACGGCCGAGGATGGTAGGAGCATCTACATATCTGGGCAAGCATCCATGAGCCGATGCTGGCATCTACCGGCACGTGTTTGCCGGTGGACGCTTCACATGACTGCGCCCGGCCGCAGAGCCGTCGAGGCTCGGCCTGTGCACAATCTTCCCGTAGCCGCTCTAAGGCAGAAACACGAGCGCGAACTACCTTCGAGTCACCTACCTTGCCACCATATTCGCCTGCAGAGTGACGGTGATGACATGGCAGGCGCCGGACCCCACCAAAACGCCCGACATCGTCCAGTCGAAATAGCCGGTCCTGGAGACGGTGACGGAGTAAGTTCCGGGCAATTCATGCGCTCCTTCGAGCAGGGCGGTGTCGTCGCAGGAGGTCGCTCCGGGTCCGGGGTTGTCCACGACTTCGGAATATCCGTCGGCCGCGATCACTGCGCGCGACCCGCACGAGATCGCGGCGCCGGTCGCTGCGTCAAGAACTTGAATCCGGATCCCGGGCTCGAGCTGCAGCGTGCAGGTGAGTGGTTCGCTGTCACCGCAACCGGGCAATAAGAGGAGCGCGGTGCAGGCGCCGACAAGCGCTCGTCGCAGCACAGTTCCCACTCCCTGCTCGTCCATTCCAGGTCGACTCGACCCGGACATGGGGGCAGGGCGGATGGTAGAAACGCCTTCGGCCGTTGGCAATACATCTTCCGGTGGCCCTCGGGCTCCGCGCTCTTTGCTGCGCCGCAGAACGCACCCACAAAATCGCACCTCCGCTTGCCTTTCGAAACCCAATCCCCGATAGTTCCCGCCGCCGGAATTCCACGCCCCCCGGTTCTGTTTGCCTTCCCGCCCATAACGATAAGGAGTGTCCCGATGGTACGCCTGACGATCAACGGTAAGCCCACCACCCTCGATGTCGATCCCAACACGCCGCTGCTCTGGGTGCTGCGCGAGCAGGCCGGCCTCACGGGAACGAAGTACGGCTGTGGGATCGCGCAGTGCGGCGCATGCACGGTGCACGTGGACGGCGCGCCGGTGCGCTCGTGCACCATGCCGGTGAGCGCGGTAGCAGGCAAGCGCATCACGACGATCGAGGGGCTGGCGGTGAACGGGGTGCTGACGAAGGTGCAGCAGGCCTGGCTCGATCACGAGGTGCCGCAGTGCGGCTACTGCCAGGCGGGAATGATCATGGCGGTGACCGCGCTGCTGAACGAGAAGCCGCGGCCGACGGACGCCGACATCGACGCTGCGATCACGAATATCTGCCGCTGTGGCACGTACCAGCAGGTCCGCGAGGCGATCCACGCCGCGGCCCGGGCCTAAGGAGGGACGCCATGCTCATCGATACGCCGAAAGTCAGCCGCCGCTCTTTCATCATCGGCTCCGCCGCGGTCACGGGCGGTCTCGCGCTCGGGCTCGAGTTGCCGTTCGGCCCGCAGGTGGTGCGCGCCGCCGACGGCTCGCCGGAGATCACCGCCTGGGTGGTGATCCGTCCCGACGACACGGTGGTGATCCGCATCGCGCGCTCGGAGATGGGGCAGGGCACGCTCACCGGGCTCGCGCAGCTGGTCGCCGAGGAGCTGGAATGCGACTGGTCCAAGGTGACGACCGAGTACCCGACTCCGGGCCAGAGTGTCGCGCGCAAGCGCGTGTGGGGCGATTTCTCCACCGGCGGCAGCCGCGGCATCCGCGAGTCGCACCAGTACGTGCGCCAGGGCGGGGCGACCGCGCGCGAGATGCTGATCCTCGCCGCCGCCAACGCCTGGGGCGTTCCGGCCGCGGAGTGCAGCGCCGCGAACAGCGTGATCACGCACCGCGGCTCGGGGCGCACGACGACCTACGGCAAGGTCGCCGAGGCGGCGGCGAAGCTGCCGCAGCCGAAGGACGTGAAGCTGAAGGACCCCAAGGACTGGAAGATCGCCGGCAAGCCGATGAAGCGTCTCGACACGCTCGACAAGCTCACCGGCAAGCAGGTCTACGGCGCCGACCTCAAGCTCCCGGGGATGCTCAATGCCGCGATCAAGGATTGCCCGGTCTTCGGCGGCAAGGTGAAGAGCTTCGACGCCGCGAAGGTCGCCGGGATGAAGGGGGTGCGCAAGGTGGTGCAGGTCGGCGAGACCGGCGTCGCAGTGGTGGCCGACACCTGGTGGCAGGCGAAGGTCGCGCTCGATGCGTTGCCGATCGTCTGGGACGAGGGCCCGAACGCCAAGGTGTCGAGCGAGACGATCGCCGCGCAACTGAAGGAAGGACTCGACGCGCAGCAGGCGTTCGTCGCCAACCAGAACGGCGATGCGCGTTCGGCGATCGGCGCCGCGGCGAAGAAGGTCGAGGCGGTGTACGCGTATCCGTTTCAGAACCACGCCACGATGGAGCCGATGAACGCGACCGCGCTCTACACGCCGGATCGCTGCGAGGTGTGGGTGCCGACGCAGAACGGCGAGGCCGCGTTCGCCGCGGTGCTCGCCGCTTCGGGCCTTCCCGCCGACAAGTGCGAGGTCTACAAGATCCACCTCGGCGGCGGGTTCGGGCGGCGCGGCGCGTTCCACGACTATGTCACGCAAGCGGTGTTGATCGCCAAGCAACTCCCCGGCACGCCGGTGAAGCTGCTGTGGTCGCGCGAGGAGGACATGGTGCACGGGCGCTACCACCCGGTGACGCAGTGCAAGCTCGTCGGCGCGTTCGACGCGCAGAACACCCTCACCGCGCTGCACATGCGCATCTCGGGCCAGTCGATCCTCGCCGCGGTGCGGCCCCAGGCGCTGCAGGACGGGCGCGACCCGGTCGTGTTCCAAGGTCTCAACCCCGGGGGAGAGTTCGCGATCGGCTACAGCGTTCCTAACCTGCTCATCGACCACGCGATGCGCAACACGCATGTGCCGCCGGGATTCTGGCGCGGCGTGAACATCAACCAGAACGCGATCTACCTCGAGTGCTTCATCGACGAGCTGGCGCACGCGGCAGGTCAGGACGCGCTCTCGTTCCGGCGCCAGCTGATGGCGAAGCACCCGAAGCATCGAGCGGTGCTCGATGCGGTGGCCGAGCGCGCGGGCTGGGGCAAGCCGGCGCCGCGCGGGGTCTATCGCGGACTCGCGCAGATGCACGCGTTCAATAGCTACGTCGCCGCCTGTGCCGAGATCTCGGTGGTGGACGGCAACAAGGTGAAGCTGCACCGCATCGTGTGCGCGACCGACCCGGGCCACGCGGTGAACCCGGCGCAGATCGAGCGCCAGGTCGCGGGATCGTTCGTGTATGGACTGTCGGCGCTCTTCAATCAGGAGTGCACGGTCAAGGACGGTCGCATCGAGCAGGACAACTTCCACGTCTATGACCCGATGCGGATCGCGCACATGCCCAAGGTGGAGACGATCGTCATGCCCTCCGGCGGCTTCTGGGGCGGAGTCGGCGAGCCGACGATTTGCGTCGCCGCGCCCGCGGTCCTGAACGCTTTCTTCGCTGCCACCGGCAAACGCCTGCGCTCGCTCCCGCTGAAGCATCACGGCATCCAGTTGGCGTGAGGATGCGGGGGGCCAGCGCGGCCGCGGTAATGCTCGCGGCGCTCGCGGCGGCGCCCCCCGCCGCCGCGCCGGAGGCGATTGCGCAATCGCTCACCGGCGCGAAGGGCGATCCCGCACGCGGGCGTGCGATCGTTGCCGACCGCCAGGTCGGCATGTGTCTGCTGTGCCATAGCGGGCCGTTTCCGGAAGAGCGCCTGCAGGGCGACCACGCCCCGAGCCTCGCCGGCGTCGGCGCGCGGCTCAGCGAAGGCGAGCTGCGCCTGCGCATCGTCGATTTCAGGCGCGTCAATCCGGCGAGCATCATGCCGGCCTATTTCCGCAGCGAGGGTCTGACGCGGGTGGCGTCGCCCTGGCGCGGCAAGACCTTGCTCACCGCCGCGCAGGTGGAGGACGTGGTAGCCTTTCTCGCGACCCTGCGCGACTAGATGAAACGGAGCGAGTTTCTAAAGACCCTCGGCGGCCTCGCCCTCGCCGTAGTCCTGCGCCCCGCAGGCGCGACGCCGGCGGGGATGCGCGAGGCGATCCGCAAGGTGGTGGGATCGGCGGCGGTGAAACCGGGCAGGGTGACGCTCGATCTACCGCCGCTCTCGGAGAACGGTCACACCGTGCCGCTCGCAGTACGGGTCGAAAGCCCGATGTCGGAAGCCGACCACGTGCGCGCGATCCACGTCTTCGCCGAGAAGAACCCGCTCCCCAACGTGATCAGCGCGCGCCTCGGGCCGCGTGCCGGGCGCGCCGAGCTCGTCACGCGCATCCGGCTCGCCGATACGCAGACCGTGATCGCGGTCGCCGAGCTGAGCGACGGCTCGTTCTGGTCGGCGAGCACGGATGTCATCGTGACGCTCGCCGCCTGCGCCGAGGAGCTGGTATGAGCGTGCGCAGCGTCGTCAAGGTCCCGGAAAGCGCGCGTCGTGGCGAGATCATCGAGATCCGCACGCTCGTGCGGCACGACATGGAGACCGGTTTTCGCCGCACACATCTGGGCGAGCGCATCCCGCGCGACATCATCCGGCTCTTCGTGTGCACCTACAACGGCGTGGAAGTGTTCCGCGCCGAGCTGCACCCGGCGGTGGCGGCGAACCCGCTCATCGCGTTCACCACGGTGGCGACCGAGAGCGGCACGCTCGTCTTCCGCTGGAGCGGCGACAACGGCTTTGCCACCGAGGCGTCCGCTTCGATTACCGTCACCTGAGTGCGCGCGTTTCGCATCGCGGCGTTCTGGTTCGCGGGCCTTGCGGCAGCGGCAGAGATCCCACCCGAGCAGCGCCGCTCGGGCTACGAGTCGATGAGCCGCGAGACGCGCGCGATGCAGGACGACGACGCGGCGAACCCCGGCACGCTCTGGGTGCTCGACGGCGAATCGCTCTGGCGGCGCAAGACCGGCGCGGCGAGCCTCGCCTGCAGCG
>JBFGLA010000168.1:0-6125 GCA_041576355.1 Burkholderiales bacterium | reverse complement strand
AGGCGCAGCGCGCGCTGGAGGAAGCGGTCGCGACGGGCGAGGGCGCGGCGCTCGCGCGCACGCTGGGCAATCTGCCCGGAAACATCTGCACTCCCGCGCGCCTCGCCGAGGAAGCGAGAAAGCTCGCGCGCCAGTTCAAGCTCGAGCTGAAGGTGCTCGAGCGCCGCGACATGGAGAGACTCGGCATGGGCGCCCTGCTTTCGGTCACGAAGGGGTCGCACCAGCCACCCAAGCTGATCGTGCTGCGCTACTCGGGCGCGCGCAAAAGCCGCAAGCCGATCGCCTTCGTCGGCAAGGGAATCACGTTCGACACGGGTGGGATCTCGCTCAAGCCTTCCGGCGAGATGGACGAAATGAAGTTCGACATGTCCGGCGCGGCGAGCGTCCTCGGCGCGATTCGCGCGCTCGCAGGCATGAAGGCGCCGGTCAACGTGATCGGCGTGATCCCGACCTGCGAGAACATGCCGGGCGGCGCCGCAACGAAGCCGGGCGACGTCGTCACCTCGCTCTCCGGGCAGACGGTCGAAATTCTCAATACCGACGCCGAAGGCCGGCTAATCCTGTGCGACGCGCTCACCTACGTGGAGCGCTTCGAGCCCGAGGTCGTGATCGACATCGCGACGCTCACCGGCGCCTGCGTCGTGGCGCTCGGCCACGTCGCGACTGGCCTGTTCGCCAACGACGATCGGCTCGCGGACGAGATCCGGGAAGCCGCCGACGACGCATGGGACCGGGTGTGGCGGCTGCCGCTGTGGGAGGACTACCAGGAACAGCTGCGCTCGAACTTCGCCGACATGGCCAATATCGGCGGCAGGCCCGCCGGCAGTGTGACCGCGGCGTGCTTTCTGTCGCGCTTTGCGAAGAAGCTGCGCTGGGCGCATCTCGACATCGCGGGAACGGCGTGGAAGAGCGGGCGCGAAAAGGGCTCGACCGGGCGACCGGTGCCGCTCCTCGTGCGCTACGCGCTGCGCCAGGCCGGAGCACGCTGACGGGCGAAGCGGAAACGGGCTGGGGAATGCAACCGCGTTCCTCCCTCGCCCCGGCCGCATGGCGGACATGACGACGATCGACTTCTATTTCAACGCCGAAGACAAGCTTCAGGTCGCCTGCCGCCTCGCCGGCAAGGCGGCGTCACGCAAGAAGCGCCTGCTCATCTACTCGCCACACGCCGAAACCGCCCAGCGCATCGACCGACTGCTCTGGACTTCGCCCGCGATCGGATTTGTTCCGCACTGCCTGGCGGCGGACCCTCTCGCTGCGCAGACGCCGATCGTGATCGCGTCGGACGCAGACACCGAAGCCGAATGCGACGTTCTGCTCAACCTGTCCGACGAGTGCCCGCCCCGGTTCGAGCGCTTCGAGCGGCTGCTCGAAATCGTTTCGTTGGACGACACAGACCGCAAGGCCGGCCGGGAGCGTTACAAGTTCTACCGCGACCGCGGCTACGCGATCGAGAACCATGATCTGGGCTCGCGAGGCGCGCCATGAGCGAGGAACGCCCGGCGGACGAGAGCCCGCTCGTGCAGCGGGTCGACGCGCTGCTGCGCAGCCATCGCGGCGCTCAGCCGTCCCACTCCGACGTGCCGGTGCTGACCGATATCGTCGAGCTGGAGCCGGACGGGCAACCCCGCTTCGATCCGGCGGCGCTCGAGGCGCTCGCGCTCGAGCTCGCGCGCGCCGTGCTCGCGCGTCTGGGCGAAGAGCTCGACCGCGCCATCGAGCAAGGTCTCGCGCGCGCGCTCGCCGAAACGCTCGATGGCATGCGCGCCGATCTCACCGCGACCGTGCGCGAGATGGTTCGCGACGCGGTCGCCGCGTCGGTCGAGTCGGCACTTAAAACGCGCAGCGGCGCGGCCGCGCCGGCCGGCCGCGGCGAGGCGCCGAAGACCTGAACGCCATGACTCTCGCGAAGAGCTTCGATCCCCGGGACGTCGAGGAGCGCTGGTACCGGCGCTGGGAATCCGCGGGCTACTTTTCCGCCGGGAGCGACCCGGCGCGGCGCTCGTTCTGCATCCAGCTGCCGCCGCCGACCGTGACCGGCGTTCTGCACATGGGTCACGCGTTCAACCAGACCATCATGGATGCGCTCACCCGCTACCACCGCATGCGCGGGTGCAACACCTTGTGGCTGCCCGGCACCGATCACGCGGGGATCGCGACGCAGATCGTGGTCGAGCGCCAGCTCGAGCAGGAGGGCCTCGCGCGACACGACATCGGCCGGGAAAAGTTCATCGAGAAGGTCTGGGAGTGGAAGGCGCAATCCGGCTCCACGATCACGCAGCAGATGCGGCGCATCGGCGACTCGTGCGATTGGCGCCGAGAGTATTTCACCATGGACGAGAAGCTCTCGCGCGTCGTCATCGAGACCTTCGTGCGGCTGTACGAACAGGGGCTGATTTACCGCGGCAAGCGTCTCGTCAACTGGGACCCGGTGCTCCTCACCGCGGTCTCCGACCTCGAAGTCGAGAGCGAAGAGGAGGACGGACACCTGTGGCACATCCGCTACCCGCTCGAGGATGGCCGCGGCCACCTCACGGTGGCGACGACGCGCCCGGAGACGATGCTCGGCGACACCGCGGTCATGGTCCATCCCGAGGACGAGCGTTATCGGGCAATGGTCGGCAAGCGGGTGCGGCTGCCGCTCACGGGCCGCACGATACCCGTGATCACCGACGAGTACGTCGACCGCGAGTTCGGCACCGGCTGTGTCAAAGTCACGCCCGCGCACGACTTCAACGACTGGCAGGTCGGGCAACGCCACGGCCTCGAGACGATCGGCGTCCTCACGCTCGATGCGCGCATCAACGACAACGGGCCGAAGAAGTACCAAGGCCTCGATCGCTACGAAGCTCGCGACCGGATCGTGCACGACTTGAAGGCCGAGGGGCTGCTCGAATCGGTGAAGCCGCACCGCATGGTCGTGCCGCGCTGCGGCCGCACGGGAGCCGTGGTCGAGCCGATGCTGACCGACCAGTGGTTCGTCGCCATGTCCAAGCCCGGCGGCGCGGACTCGCCGCATCCGGGCAAGTCGATCACGCAGCTCGCCACCGAGGCGGTCGAAAAGGGAGACATCAAGTTTTTCCCCGAGAACTGGGTGAACACGTACCACCAATGGATGAAGAACATCCAGGACTGGTGCATCTCGCGCCAGTTGTGGTGGGGCCACCAGATTCCGGCCTGGTACGACCCGCAGGGCAGGATCCACGTCGCGCGCAGCGAAGAGGAAGCGCGCGCCCAGGCGGGTGGCGCGACACTCACGCGCGACCCCGACGTGCTCGACACCTGGTTCTCCTCGGCGCTGGTGTGCCATTCGACGCTCGGCTGGCCCGACCCGCAAGGCGACGACAAGCGCGCCTACGACCTCTACCTGCCGTCCTCGGTGCTCGTCACGGGCTACGAGATCATCTTCTTCTGGGTCGCGCGCATGATCATGATGACGACCTGGTTCACCGGACGGGTGCCGTTTCGCGACGTCTACATCCACGGCATCGTGCGCGATCACGAAGGCAAGAAGATGTCGAAATCGGAGGGCAACACGATCGATCCGGTGGACCTGATCGAGGGCATCTCGCTCGCCGATCTGCTCGAGAAGCGCACGACGGGCCTGCGCAAGCCCGAAGAGGCGCCGAAGATCCGCAGCCGCACGAAAAAGGAGTTCCCGGAGGGCATCCCCGCCTACGGCGCCGACGCGCTGCGCTTCACCATGGCCGCGTACGCGACGCTCGGGCGCAACGTCAACTTCGACTTCAAGCGCTGCGAGGGCTACCGCAACTTCTGCAACAAGCTGTGGAACGCGACCCGCTTCGTGCTGATGAACACCGAGGGCAAGGACTGCGGCCTGGCCGACTCGCTACCGGTCGCACCGTCGTTCGTCGACCGCTGGATCGTGAGCGCCCTGCAGCGAACCGAGGCCGAGGTCGAGCACGGATTCGCCGAGTACCGGCTCGACAACGTCGCCAACGCGATCTACCGCTACGTCTGGGACGAGTACTGCGACTGGTATGTCGAGCTCGCCAAGGTCCAGTTGCAGGACTCGGACGAGGCGGCGCAGCGCGCAACGCGGCGCACGCTGGTGCGGGTGCTCGAAGCGACGCTGCGCCTCGCGCACCCGGTGATCCCGTTCATCACCGAGGAGCTGTGGCAGAGAATCGCGCCCCTCGCCGGCAAGCCGGGCGATACGATCATGCTCGCGCCTTATCCGAAGTCGCAGCCGGAAAGGATAGACGAGCCCGCCGAGCGCGAGATGGCGCTCCTCAAGCAGATCGTCGACGCGTGCCGCAACCTGCGCGGCGAGATGGCAGTACCGCCGCAGCACCGCCTGCCGCTCTACATCGCGGGCGACGCGGCGACGGTTGGCCGGATCGCTCCGTACGCGCAGGCGCTCGCCCGCCTCGATTCGGTCAAGCCGGTCGACGAGCTTCCGCGTGAGGACGCGCCGATCGCGGTGGCAGGCGAGTTCCGCCTCATGCTGCACGTCGAAGTCGATGTCGCCGCCGAGCGCGATCGGCTCGGGAAAGAGATCGTGCGGCTCGAAGGCGAAATTTCAAAGTGCCGGGCGAAGCTCGAGAACGCTTCGTTCGTCGAGCGCGCGCCCGCCAAAATCGTCGAGCAGGAGCGCGTCCGGCTCACGGGCTACGAGGCCACCCTGGCGCAGCTCAGGACGCAACAGGACAAGCTGACTCCGCGCGCCTAAGCCGCGTCCGCATGCGGATTCGTTTCAGTCGGTCGCCGCGCGGGCTTGCTTCGCGCGCCGCCCGACCTTCAACTTGCGCTCGACTGCGCCGCCCGAAGGGCTTCTGGGCGAGTCGCCCTCGATCGGCTCGGACAGATCGGCGCGCGCCTCGCCGATGGCAACAAGCTCTGCCGCCGTGGGCCAGGAATGCTCGAACTGCCAGCCATGCTGCGCCTCGAGCCGCGAGCGAAACGCTTCCTCCAGATCGCGCTCGGCGGGAAGAGCGCCGTGATCGGCCCACTCCGTTATCGCGAGCGCCAAGCCCTCGCGCAGCCACGAGCGGAACTCCGACGACGGGCTCGCGACGCTCGAGGCGAAACGCTCGACCGGAAAGCGCAGCAGGAAGCTCGAGGCGATCACGGCGCACTCGCCGATCGTCGCCGCGCCGCTGCCGCCGATCTTGCGGCCTTGCAGCCAGATGTCCTGCTCGTTGAGGTAGGCCGGCAGCCCGAAAGCACGATAGGTCGCGATCGCCGGGGATAGTGCCCACGGAAACCAGCGCGCGGGGCGTCCCGGCGCAAATCGCCGGGGCGCAATCAGAACGAACACGTACTGGAATTCCTCGACCCAGACGAGACCGCCTCCGAGCGGCCGGCGCGCGACCGGAACCGCGACCCTGGGGTCGAGTTCCGCGAGACTCTGGCTCTGACCCAGGCAGAGAGGTGTTTTTGCCTGCGCCCAGAGCAGGATCGGGGCGGCGTCGGAAGCTTGCGCCGTCGCGAGCCCGGTATACGATGCGTGCAACTCGAGCGGCTCGGCCAGTCCGAGGCGGATCCAGCGCGCGACCGCGGTCACTTGCCGGCCTCGGGCTGGGAGATGTTCGGGGTCGCGGACATTCGCGCGATTATTTCCCAGCTCGGGCTGCGCGTCTATCGGCGCGTCCCTGAGCGGGCAAAGAAAAAGCCCCGCGCGGGCGGGGCTTTTCAGTTCGGATAGAGCCGGGTCAGAACTTGCGGCCGTAAGCAACCCCGAGCGAATACTCCATGAGCGAAATTTCCTCGCTGGTCGTCGGCGGCAACCCGAACTGCGCAAACAGGCTCTGGCCCGAAACCGTGTTCTTCTGCGCGTACATGAAGGCTGCCGTGATTTCCGACTCCTTGTCCAGCGCGTAGGTCGCGCCGAGCGTGTAGTGATTCTGAACCACGCCGGGTGCGAGAATGTTGAACGTCACGTCCTCGCTGCGAATCGGGTTGTCGCTGCGGCCATACCCCGCCCGCAGCGTCAGCCGCTCGTCGTACGCATACTGCACCCCGATCTTCCACACGTCGACGTTCTGCCAGCCGAAACCGCGTCCGTCGCTCGGTCCGAGCGAATTCGGGATTCCGGCTCCGCCGGCGATACGAAAGGTGCTGGGATTGCCGACCGACTTGACGTCGTTGTAGTTGATGCGTTT
>JBFGLA010000167.1:0-6252 GCA_041576355.1 Burkholderiales bacterium | reverse complement strand
TTCGGCGAGGGCTGGCACACGCCGCACGAGCTGAGCGCGGAGGAGATCCGCGGCGTCATCGACGCTTTCGTCCAGGCGGCGGAGCGCGCGAGGCGGATCGGGCTCGATGCGATCGAAGCGCACTCCGCGCACGGGTATCTCCTGCACGAGTTCCTCTCGCCGCTTTCGAATCGGCGCGGCGACCGCTACGGCGGCAGCCTGGAGAACCGCATGCGCGCGCCGCTCGAAGTCGCGCGCGCGCTGCGCGAGACCTGGCCGAAGGAGCGCTGCCTCGGCGCGCGCATCAGCGCGAGCGACTGGACCGAGGGCGGCTTCGAGCCGGAGGACGCGGTCGCCTACGCGCGCGAGCTGAAGGCGATCGGCTTCGACTACGTGTGCGTCTCGAGCGGCGCCTTGGTGCCGCACGCGCGCATCCAGGTCGGGCCCGGCTACCAGGTGCCATTCGCGGAGAAGGTGAAGAAGGCGGTGCCGATCGCGGTGCGTGCGGTCGGCATGATCGCCGATCCCGAGCAGGCCGAGAACATCGTGGCAAGCGGCCGGGCCGACATGGTGGCGATGGCGCGCGCGATACTCGACGATCCGCGCTGGGTCTGGCACGCCGCCGAGCGCCTCGGCGTGAAGATCGACTATCCGCCGCAATACGCGCGCAGCCATCCGGATCTCTGGCCGGGCGCGAAGCTGGCACGGCCGCCCGCGACTCCGCCCGCGCGAGCAAAGCTCGGAGCGTAGCTCAGGAGAAGAGCAGCGCGCCGAGCGTGCCGCCGGCGGCGAGGATCCAGAGCGGGTTGAGCCGCGTCAGGAAGATCGTCGCCGCGCTCGATCCTGCAATGAGGATGTAGCGCCAGTCCAGGCCCTCGGGCGTGGCGAGCACGTAGCCGCCGGCCAGTATGAGCCCGACGATCACCGGCAGGAGGCTACGCTGGATCGTGATCCGCCAAGGCGCATCGCGGAAGCGATCCCACAGCTCGCCCACCCAGTACGAAATGACCACGGCGGGACCGCAGATCGCGGCGAGCGCCGCGACCGCGCCCGGCAAGCCGGCGACCTTCCAGCCGATGAGACTCGCGATCAGCACGTTGGGTCCGGGCGCTGCCTGCGAAACGGCGAAAAGCTGCGTGAACTCCGCCGCCGTGATCCAGCCCTCCACGTCGACGACCACGCGATGCATCTCGGGCATGATCGAGCTGATCCCGCCGACCGATAGCAGCGAGAGCAGCGCGAACCAGAGGATGAGATCGAGCATCTCAGATGAGACGGTTGCGGGCGGCGAAAAGCGCCAGCGCCGCAGCGATCGGAAGAACGATCAGCAGGGAAACCCGGGCGACGCCGACTCCCAGGAAACAGCCGGCGATAATCACGAGGCCCGCCGGTTTTCGCGCCAGCGGCTTTGCGAGCTTGAGCGCGGTGCCCATGAATAGCCCGGCTCCCGCGACTCCGACGCCGGCGACGATCGATCTCACGAGCGGATGAGTAGCATAGTCCGCGTACAGCGCGGCGAGGGCGAGGACCCAGACGAATGGAAGGGCGAACAAACCGAGAAAGGCTGCAGCCGCGCCGCCCAGGCCGAACCAGCGCCGCCCCAGGACGACCGAGCAGTTGGCGATGTTCGGCCCGGGAAGCAGCTGGCACAGCGCGAGCACCTGCGCGAAGTCGTCCGGCGCCACCCAGCGACGCTCCTCGACGAGCACGCGGTGCGCCCAGGGAAGCAGGCCGCCGAAAGCCCGGGCGCCGATCGAAAGAAAGCCGAGGAAAAGCTCCGTCCGCGTTCGCGGCGGCGCGTAGGAGGGTTCGATGCGTCGTTCTCCTGGCTAGTCTTTCGGCATAGCGCGCCGAGTGGACCGGCACGATATGATGCTTTGGGGATGCGACCGGATGCGCCAATCATACAAAGGAAACCCGAGTGACAATGAAGAAGGGGGTAGTTGCGACCGTGGCTGCCATGTCTGTTTCACTGCCTGCTTTGGGCGCTGAGATCAAGGTATTGAGCGCCGGGGCGATCGAGCCCGGGTTGAGGGTTGCTGCCGCCGCGTTCGAGAAGGAGGCCGGGCATACGGTCAAGATCCAGTTCGCCACCGCGCCGCAGCTGCGCCAGCGCGTCGGCGGCGGAGAGACCGCGGATGTCGTGATCGCGCCGCCCGCGGTGATCGACGAGTTTGCCAAGGCGGGAAAGCTGGGCGAGGCGCGCGTCGATGTCGGACGGGTGGGGCTGGGCGTCGCGGTGCGGCCGGACGCGCCGGTGCCGGACATCTCGAGCGCGGAGGCGCTCAAGCGCTCGGTGCTGGACGCGGAGTCGATCGTGTTCAACCGCGCCTCCACCGGCCTCTACTTCGAGGGGCTGCTGAAGAAGATGGGAATCTACGGGCAGGTGGAAGCGAAGTCCGTGCGCTATCCCGACGGCGCGTCGGTCATGGAGCACGTGCTCAACAAAGGCAAGGGCAGGGAGATCGGCTTCGGGCCGATCACCGAGATCCTGCTCTACAAGGAGAAGGGATTGCGCCTGATCGGGCCGCTGCCGGCGGAGGTGCAGAACTACACGCGCTATGTCGCGGCGCAGATGACCGGGGCGCCCGGCTCCGGCGCGGCGCAGGCGTTCCTGCGCCATCTCGGCAGCCCCGCGGGCAAAGCGCAGTTCGTCGCGCGCGGAATCGAGTGAAGGGCCAACAATGTTCCGATCGCTTCGGAAGGCAACGTCTCGCCCATGGCTTCTCCGCCTCGGGCTCGTTGCGGCGAGCGCGCTCGTGTCCGGCTGCGCGCTGTTCGAGCCTCCCCCACCAACCGGACCGGTAACCGTTCCAGTCGTCGTGGATGACACCAGCGCATCGGCGGGGTCGGTGCGTCTGACCTGGCGGACACGCGACCGCGAGTCGAAGCGCGACGGCGGCGGGCTGGAGCTCGACTATTCGCGCTACCGCGGCGCGTACACGCAGCCCCTGCGCAGCTGGGAGCGTGTCGTGATCGGCGGCGCGTTCGCCGACGGGCCGCAGGGTGTGCGCCACGATGTGGATCTCCGCTATCTCCACCTGGTGTACACGTACACGTTCTCCGTCGGTGAGGATCGCGTCTTCAAGGGGGTCCTGACTCGCCCGCTTGAGGTGGTGGCATTCGCCGGCCTCGGCAGATCGCAATTCGCGATTCACTCGCAGAGCGAGGCGCCGGGGACACCACTCTTAGGCAGAGAGACCGATCTGGCAGGATTGGTCGTGGGCGCGGCGCCTCGTGTCTATTTCACCGATAGCCTCGCCTCGGAGGCACGGTTCGCGATCGCCTACCTGGGAAAAAGAGAAGACGATAGCAGCCTTGTCGAGAGAAACAGTGCCGAATTGGCCCTGGTGTATCGTCCCGTCAGGTATGTCGAGCTCCGTGGCGGATACTTCTGGATGCGGGCCGAGATGGCAGAAATCCAGAACGAGTCGAAGGTATCGGCCAAGCTGAGGGGATCGTTTCTCGGCCTGGCGCTCAATTTCTAGGTTTGCGAGACGAAGCGCAAGGCGCGGCGGCACCTACAACCGCCGCTCCTTCGCGCGCCAGTGCTTTTCGAGGTTGTGCGTGAGCTGCTCGCTCACGTGGCACCAGGCCTGCTCGCGCGCGTACACGGCGAGGTACTCGCGCAGGCGATCGAGCGGCTCGGTCTGCACGCGCATCGCTTTGCGGTTGCCGCTGGCGCTGACCATGCCGGAACCGATGGCGTTGTCCACCGCCGTCTGAACGGCTGAATTCAGCTCGTCGCGCGGGTGCACGGCGTGGATGAGGCTCGCAGCCGCCGGCTCGTCCACGGAAAACTTCCGGTCGAACAGGATGCCCTGGCGCGCCACACCCTCGCCGAAAAAGCGCGGTAAGCGCAGGTTGGCGCAGCCCGGGATGATGCCTTCCTTGCGCGCCGGCAGGTTGAAGTAAGCGCCCTGCTCGGCGAGCACCGAGTCCATCACGAGCAGCAGCTGGCATCCGCCGCCGATCGCGAATCCCTCGACGACCGCGAGCCAGGGCTTCTCGTGCGTGTCGTCGGGCTCGTCGAGCCGGAAGTCGGGCCGCGTGTGGCCGCGGTAGAGCTTGTTCACGAGCCCCATGTCGCGCACGAGATAAAAGAGATACGGCAGCTTGCCGTGGTAGAGCCGGGTCAGGTTGAGCCCGGCCGAGAATATCCGCCGGCCCTTGTGCTTGGGGTGCTCGACCGGCCCGCCGCGCAGCACGCCCATCCTGAGATCGGGGTGCATGAGGATCAGATCCGTCGCAATCTCCTGCGGACCCAGCGTCTCGTCGTCCTCGGCATTCAGGGTGCGCGGGACGGTGAAAGTCAGGTACCCGCATTGACCCTTGGCCTCGACGCGCACGGGACCCAGATCCAGGCTTCCCCGCGCGATGAACTCGTCCAGCCGCTCGTGCGCTTCCTGCGTCGGCAGCTGCATGCTGAGGAGCATGTGCGTGCCGATGCGCCGATCGCTCATCAGCTGCGAGACCAGGACGCCCTGCGCGATCTCGCGCCCGTCTTTGTCGACCTGCATGCGGTTCGATTCCTCGCGCAGCTGCGCGCGCGTCGGCGCGAGCCCGGGCCAGAGCTCGGCGGCGCGCCATACCAGCTCGTCCACCCGCAGGGAGCGGGTGAAGTCGTCGGTGAGCTTGCGATAGAGCGAGACGCAGTGGCTGCGCGCGAAGCGCGCGTTCAGGTCCGCCATCCGGCGCACGATCCGCTCGCCGGCGCGCTTTTCCGCCTCGCTGCGGCGCGAGCGTAGCGGCAACTCGTCGACCAGCCCCCAGCCTTCGCTGATCAGCCGGCCCAGAGCGTCTGCGTCCGGCGCGAGCTGTTCCGGGTCGGCCAGTTCGGGGAACGTGCACTGGTCGATCCGCCCCAGCCAGTCTTCCGCGGCGGCTCCGAGCCCGGCCGAGCGCAGCTCGCCGCCGCCGATATTTGTCCTGTGATTCAGCATGTTGTGCCCGCTCTGACGTTCGTCATCTTGCCATCTTTCGGCAACAAAGTTTTGCAAATCTGAGTGATTCACGCAGCGTGCAATTCGAGACTTAATTCCGGCCGTCGCCGGCCGCTATACCAGTGAGGCCCGGAGCGGGCATGAAAGAGCGGTATTACGGGGAAGCCAAGAAGATGAAGAGCCATGCCAAGAGGAAAAGGACGCCGACACTTCGCGTCGCGATGCACGAATCCGAGGAGCGTCTTGCCGGCCTCATCGACAACCTCGTCGATATCTACTGGGAGCAGGACGAGGGCTACCGATTCACGCTGATCAAGGGACGTCAACTCGAGAAATCGGGAATCGATCCCACGCAGTATCTCGGTAAGACGCGCTGGGATCAGGGCGAAGTTCCAGAGGCGGACGGCGGAAGCTGGGACGCGCACAAGGCCGTACTGGAAGCCCGACAGCCCTTTTTCGAGACCGTGTTCACGCGCGTCGGTCAGCAGGGCGAGAAGCGTTACATTCGGGCGAGCGGCTACCCGTTCTTCGACCGCGCTGGAGAATTCAAGGGCTACCGCGGGACGGCGAGGGATATCACCGCGAGCAGACGCGGCGAGCAGCTGGTGGCGCTGGAGCACGCGGTGAATCGTTCCCTTGCCGAGGCGGACAGCGTTTCCAACGCGCTTCAGGCGGCGATGCGTGCCGTGTGCGAATGCGAAGGCTGGGAGTGCGGGCGGTACCTGCGCGTGGACGAAAGAGCCGGTGTGCTGCGCTACGGGGAGGCTTGGGGTGTCGGGAGTCCGGAAATCGACGGCTTTCTCGCGGGATCGCGTACGGTGACCTACACGCCTGGGCAGGGACTGGCGGGCCGCGTGTGGCAATCCGGTCAGCCGATCTGGGTCGCAGACATCAACACGGATCCGCGCACGATGCAGAAGCTCGTGACGCGCGAGATCGGGCTGCACGGTGCGATGTTCTTTCCGGTGATCTCGGAGGGAGCGGCCATTGGGGTGCTTGCCTTCAACAGCCGCGAATTTCGCGAGCCGGACGAGCGGCTGCTGCGAGCGGTGAGCGTGATCGGCAGCCAGATCGGCCAGTACGTCCAGCGTAAGAGCGCCGAGGAGGAGCAGCGCCGGTTCCGTGCCGCAATGGACGCGTCGGCGGATCTGATGCTGCTGATCGATCCCGCCGCGATGCGCTACGTCGATGCCAACGATGCGGCATGCCGCGCGTTGGGCTATAGCCGCGGCGAGCTGCTCGCGTTGGGTCCGCAGGATCTCCTGTTCGAGTCGCGCGAAGAACTGGCGGATACCTACCGGCGCCTGATCACCGGCGACTTGAGCGAAGC
>JBFGLA010000166.1:0-6308 GCA_041576355.1 Burkholderiales bacterium | reverse complement strand
GTGCTGTACACGCATCTGGTCGTGCGCGAGGATGCGCACGTTCTGTACGGATTCGGCTCGCTGGAAGAGCGCGCGACGTTCCGCCAGCTGATCAAGGTCTCGGGCGTCGGCGCGCGCACCGCGCTCGCGGTGCTCTCCGGCTTGTCGGTGGCGGAGCTTGCGCAGGCGGTCGCTACCCAGGAGACGGGACGCCTCACGAAAGTGCCCGGGATCGGGAAGAAGACGGCCGAGCGGCTGTTGCTCGAGCTGAAGGGCAAGCTCGCGGACGCGCTGCCGGGCACCGGCGGGGATCGCGCTGCCGGCGCCGCGCCCGACATCCTGCACGCGCTGGTCGGGCTCGGATACAGCGAGAAGGAGGCGCTCGGCGCGATCAGGGGCCTTGCGCCGGCGGTCTCGGTCGCGGAGGGAATCCGCGCAGCGCTCAAGGCTTTGGCAAAATCCTGAGATGGCCGTCGAGACCGATCGTCTGATTACCGCCAAGCCTGCCTCGGCGCAGGAGGAGCAGTTCGAGCGCTCGCTCAGACCCACCTTGCTCGCCGACTACGTGGGGCAGGACAAGGTGCGCGGGCAGTTCGAGATCTTCGTCCAGGCGGCGCGCGAGCGCGGCGAGGCGCTCGATCACGTGCTCCTCTTCGGCCCGCCGGGGCTGGGCAAGACGACGCTCGCGCACATCATCGCGCGCGAGATGGGCGTCAACCTGCGCCAGACCTCGGGCCCGGTGCTCGAGCGGCCCGGCGACCTCGCCGCGCTCCTCACCAACCTCGAGCCGCGCGACGTTCTCTTCATCGACGAGATTCATCGCCTGTCGGCCGTCGTCGAAGAGATCCTCTATCCGGCGCTCGAGGACTACCAGATCGACATCATGATCGGCGAAGGACCGGCGGCGCGCTCGATCAAGCTCGACCTGCCGCCCTTCACGCTGGTCGGCGCGACCACGCGCGCCGGGATGCTGACCAATCCGCTGCGCGATCGCTTCGGCATCGTCGCGCGGCTCGAGTTCTACGGCGAGGCGGATCTCGCATCGATCGTGCAGCGCTCGGCGCGGCTGCTCGGCGTGCCGATTGCCGGCGACGGGGCCGCGGAGATCGCGCGCCGCTCGCGCGGCACGCCGAGGATCGCGAACCGGCTCCTGCGCCGCGTGCGCGACTACGCCCAGGTGAAGGCCGACGGCGTCGTCTCGATGCCGGTCGCCGACGCCGCGCTGAGGATGCTCGACGTCGATGCGCTGGGTCTGGATCTCATGGACCGCAAGCTCCTCCTCGCGGTGATCGAGAAGTTCGCCGGGGGCCCGGTCGGCATCGAGAACCTCGCCGCCGCGATCGGCGAGGAACGCGACACCATCGAGGACGTGCTCGAGCCGTTCCTGATCCAGCAGGGATACCTGCAGCGAACGCTGCGCGGTCGCGTCGCGACGCTGCCCGCGTACCGCCACCTGGGACTCGTGGCGCCGGCCGCGATGCAGGACCTCTGGACGCAGCCTTCGAACGGCGAGCCGGCGGGTTGATTTGTTCGCCGCCTGAGGCCGTGAGCGGGCCGTTCGCGATCCCGGTGAGGGTGTACTACCAGGACACCGACGCCGGCGGCGTCGTGTTTCACGCCCAGTATCTCGCGTTCATGGAGCGGGCGCGGACCGAGTGGCTGAATGCGCGCGGGCTCGATCTGGCGCGTTTCGCCGAGGAGCGCGGGATCGTGTTCTTCGTGCACGAGATCGCGCTCCGCTACCACTTGCCGGCGCGGCTGAACGAACTGCTCTCGGTGAGCGCGGAAGTGGTTAGAATTGGCCGCGCGAGCGTCGCATTCAGGCAGCGCGTGCACCGCAACGGCGAGCTGCTGGTCGATGCGGACATCGTGCTCGCGCTGGTCGAGCGCGGCCGCATGAAGCCGGCCCGCATGCCCGAAGGACTCAGACGACTGCTGGAGCTCGAATGACCGTTACACAGGACCTGGACATTTGGACGCTCATTCTCAACGCGAGCCTCGTCGTCAAGGTCGTGATGGTGCTCCTCCTCGCCGTGTCGTTCATGTCCTGGATGTTCATTTTCCGCAAGTGGTTCGGCATCCGTCGCGCACGCGCGCAGACCGAAGGATTCGAGCGTGAATTCTGGAGCGGAAACGATCTCGGCGCGCTATATCAGGGCGCAGTCAATGCGCGCCACTCGATCGGCAGCCTGGAGCGCATTTTCGAGTCCGGGTTTCGCGAGTTCGCCAAGCTGCGCGCGCAGCGCGGCACCGATACCTCGGTGATGGTCGACGGCGCGCGCCGCGCGATGCGCGCGACGTTCCAGCGCGAGATGGACCACCTCGAGCGCCATCTCTCGTTTCTCGCTTCGACCGGATCGGTGAGCCCCTATGTGGGCCTGTTCGGCACGGTCTGGGGCATCATGCACTCGTTCCGGAGTCTCGCCAACGTGCAGCAGGCGACGCTCGCGCAGGTCGCGCCCGGAATCGCCGAGGCGCTGATCGCGACCGCGATCGGGCTGTTCGCGGCGATTCCCGCCGTCGTCGCGTACAACCGCTACGTGCACGACATCGACCGGCTCGCGATTCGCTTCGAGAGCTTCATGGAGGAGTTCTCGAACATCCTGCACCGGCAAGCGTCGAGGTAGTCCCCGCCATGCCGGCTCTGCACCGCAAGCACGGCCCCATGCACGAGATCAACGTCGTGCCGTACGTCGACGTGATGCTCGTGCTCCTCGTGATCTTCATGGTCACCGCGCCCCTCGTCACACCGGGGATCATCGAGTTGCCGTCGGTGTCGAAGGCGTCGAACGCGCCGCTCGCGCCGATGGAGATCGTGATCAAGGAAGACCAGTCGGTGATCCTGCGCAGCCGTGACACACTGGGCGCACTCACCGACGAGCGGCGCGTCTCGCGCAGCGAGCTCGCGGCGCTCGTTCGCGAGCGCCAGGCCAAGGCACCCGACACCCCCGTGCTGATCGCAGCCGACAAGAACGTGCGCTACGAGGCGGTGCTCGATGTGATGGACGCGCTGCAGCGGCAGCAGGTGCGCAGGGTGGGGCTGCTCGTCAAGCCGCAGCGGTGAGCGCCAAGCAGGCCTCTGCCGGGTTCGAGACGCGCCAGGAGCCGGCCCTCGCGCGCTCGGCGGCGCTCTCGTTCCTGGTTCATCTCGTTCTCGTCGGAGCGATCTTCCTCGGCGTGCGCTGGCAGAGCCACAAGCCGCAGACCGTGGTGGTCGAGCTGTGGGAGAGCCCGCCGGCGCCGCCGGCGATCCAAGCCCCGCCGCCACCGGCTCCCGAGCCGCCCGCGCCCAAGCCGGCGCCCGAGCCCGAGCCACGGATCGAAAAGCCCGACATCGCGTTGAAGGCCCCCGCCAAGCTCAAGCTCAAGCCCGAGACTCAGCTCAAGCCGCCGCCCGAGCCGAAACCGAAACCAAAGCCGGAGCCGAAACCCAAGCCGAAGCCTGAGCCCAAACCGAAACCGGAGCCCAAAGCCAAGCCGCAGGCGAAACCGGAACCGCTCGCGGCGGCGCGACCGCCCGATGACGAGTACCAAACGCGCTTGCGCGACGAGCTCGCGCGCGAGCAGGCGACGATCCGCGCCGAGCGCGAAGAGGCGGAGATGCGCGATCTCCTCGCGCGCAGCGCGCTGGAAAGTCGGACCCGGGCCCTCGCCGACTACCGGGCGAAAATACGCGGCAAGGTGCGGGGCAACATCGTGCTGCCTCAGGACATCGAGGGCAACCCGGCAGCGATATTCGACGTGGTGCAGCTGCCCACCGGCGAGGTGCTGTCCGTGAAGCTGCGCAAATCGAGCGGTCACAAGGGCTACGACGAGGCCGTCGAGCGTGCGATCCTCAAGTCCTCTCCGCTCCCTCGACCCGAGCAGCCGGAAATTTTTAACCGCGAACTGGAACTTACGTTTCGTCCGCTGGACAAATAAAAGCGGCGGCGCGGGTCGAAGTTGCGGCAGAGACGTGGTCTCGCGTCGTGTCGGCTGCGAGCGACGCCTCCGCACCCTGCCAATACCGATATAATTCCGGCTCTTCGAAATTTCCTCAAGGAACCATGCAGATTTCTCGGGGGTGCTGGTTCTCAGTTCTTGTTTTGACTGCGCTTTGTGCTGCGCCGCTCGCGCGTGCGCAGCTCTCGATCGAAATCACCGGGGCCGGCGCCACTCGAGTTCCGGTCGCGATCGTGCCCTTCGCCGGGGAGGCGGCGCTGCCGCCCGGCGTCTCGGCCATCGTGCGCGCCGACCTGGAGCGTAGCGGCCTGTTTCGCGGCCTGGAAGTGCCGCCGCTCGTTCCGCATCCGACCGAGGCATCCGCGGTGAATTACGCCGAATGGCGCTCGCGGCTCGCCGACGCGCTCGTCCTCGGCTCGGTGGCGGCGCGTGCCGACGGGCGCTATGAGGTGCGCTTTCGCCTGCACGACACGGTCAAGCAAACCGCGCTCGGCGGCGTCGCCTATACGCTCACCAAGGCGCAGGTGCGGGCCGGCGCGCACCGGGTTGCCGACTACATTTACGAGAAGCTCATCGGCGAAAAGGGGGTCTTCTCGACCCGCATTGCGTACATCGTCAAGCGCGGCAGCCGCTACGAGCTGCAGATCGCGGACGCCGACGGGGCCGGAGAGGAAACCGCGCTCGCCTCGCACGAGCCGATCATCTCGCCCGTCTGGGCGCCGGACGGGAAAAAGCTCGTCTACGTGTCGTTCGAGAATCGCAAGCCGGTCGTCTACCTGCATTCTCTGCTCGACGGCAAGCGCCACGTGGTCGCGAATTTCAAGGGCTCGAATTCGGCGCCGGCGTGGTCGCCCGATGGCACGAAGCTCGCGCTTACGCTGACACGCGAAGGAACGTCGCAGATCTATCTCATCAATCCGGACGGAAGCGGCGCGCGGCGCCTGACCCAGTCGGCCGCAATCGACACCGAGCCGCGATTCTCGCCCGACGGCCAGTCGATCTATTTCACGTCGGATCGAGGCGGGAGCCCGCAGATCTATCGCATGTCGGTCGACGGGGGCGAGCCGCAGCGCGTTACGTTCGAGGGCAGCTATAATGTGTCCCCGCGCGTCAGCCCGGACGGAAAGACGCTTGCCTATATCGCGCGCAACGACGGCAAGTTCCAGGTCGCATTGCTCGATCTTTCGACCCGCCAGATTCAGATCCTCACCGATAGCGATCGCGACGAGTCCCCCAGCTTCTCGCCCAATGGCCGCATGATCCTGTTCGCTACCGTGGTCGGCGGCCGCGGCGTGCTCTCGGCGGTATCGATCGACGGCCGGGTCAGGCAGCGCCTGACGGTCAGCGCGGGCGACGTGCGCGAGCCGGCATGGGGCCCGTTCATCCAGTAGGAGGAATTCAGCCATGACAGCTTTCTTTACGGACCCGAGAAATCCACCTGCGCGTCCCAGGAATGGGATTGCGGCGCCGTTCGCAATCCTGGCGCTGGCGATGTCGGCGGTTCTGGCCGGCTGTGAAAGCGCTCCGGTGCAGGAGGACAAGCCGGCCGCGGGCGCCGAAGCTCAGCCGCCCGCCGCTGCCGGGAAGCCGCAGCCTCAGACTCGGCCGACCGACACGAAGCCGATTACGGGGGTCGACCTGGCGACGGCGAAGGGTCCCACGCCCGCCTCCGCTCTCAAGGACCCGGCGAACATCCTGTCGCAGCGCTCGATCTACTACGCGTTCGACAAGTACGATATCCAGGACGATTACAAGCCCATCGTCGATGCGCATGCCAAGTACTTGCGCGAGCACCCGGAGGCGAAGATGCTGATCCAGGGCAACACCGACGAGCGCGGCAGCCGCGAGTACAACATCGCGCTTGGGCAGCGGCGCTCCGAGGGCGTGCGGCGCCTGCTTATCCTGCTCGGCGCGAAAGAGGACCAGATCGAAGCCGTGAGCCTGGGCGAGGAGAAGCCCAAGGCACAGGGAACGAGCGAGGAGGCGTACGCCGAGAACCGGCGCAGCGACATCCTCTACAAGGGCGAGTATTGATGCGCGCTCGCCTGCGCCGCTGCTCGCTTGCCGCGGCATTCTGCGCCGCGCTCGTGCTGCCACTCGGCGCGCACGCGCTTTTCGACGACACCGAGGCGCGCGCCCGCATCGAGGCGTTGCGCAAGCGGTTCGACGCCCATCAGAAGGCGATCGAGGAGCGGCTCGCCGCGATCGAGGCGAGCGCGGCGGGAGCGGCCGATCGGCGCGCGATCCTCGACCTCGCGGGCCAGATCGATGCGCTGCGCACCGAGATCGCGCGCATGCGGGGCCAGGTCGAAGTGCTCGCGCACCAGCTCGAGACGACGGAGCGGCGGCAGAAGGATCTCGACCTCGATATCGATACCCGGCTGCGC
>JBFGLA010000165.1:0-6327 GCA_041576355.1 Burkholderiales bacterium | reverse complement strand
GGCATATTCGTCCGCATCGGTAACCCCGAGTGCGACCGCCCCCGCCTCGGTCTTGTGTTCGATGTCGGGTGAGAGCAGCTTGGCCGCGACCGGGTAGTGAAGCCCATGGACATAGTCGGGGGCACGCGCCACCGTAGATTCGGCCGTGGCCGCGCCAAGCGAGGCAAAGAGCGCCAGCGCCTGCGCCTCGTCGAGCCGCCCCGCGCGCGGCACGTCGGTCGGCCAAGCGACCGGCGCTACGGCCGAAGGCTCGCGCGGCAAACGCCAGCGGAAATAGGCCGCAAAAGTATCCGCGCAGGCCTCCGGCGTGCGGAAGGCGGGGATTCCCTTCTCCGCCAGGAGCGCGAGCGAGCGCTCGGCGTGGGGCGTGAGAAACACCGCGAGCGGCTTCGCGCCGCGCGGGGTCGCCAGGATGGGCTCGACGGCGAACTGCGGATGGAACTGCGCCGACGAGTCGACCACCGCGAGCACTGCGTCGCACGCCGCGGATTGCAGGAGCGCTTCCAGCACCGCCGCGTACTGCTTGGGCGTAGCCGCCATGGTGAGATCGATGACGGGCGAGTCGGAGGCGCGCACACCCAGCGCCGCAAGCCGCCGACGCAGGGCGTCGTCCTCCGTCACCGCCTCGATGCCGAGCGTTCCCATGCGGTCCACGACACTCGCCGCTCCGCCGCCGGTCGTCGTCACGACCGCGATCCGCGGCGCACGCGTGAGTTCAGGCGGCTTCCTGCCTGAGACAAGGGGCGCGATCTCGATCAGGGCCTCCAGCATGTCGACGCGCACGATGCCGCAATCTCGAAAATACGCATCGAGCGCGGCATCGGTGCCGGCGAGCGCGCCGGTGTGCGAGCGCGCGAGCGCCTCGCCCAGACGGGAGCGTCCGAGCTTGTACGCGACCACCGGCTTTCCCGCCGCGTGCGCCCGGCGCGCTGCCGCCGCGAGACGCTCCGCATCGCGCACCGTCTCGAGAAAAAGCAGGATCACCTGCGTCTCCGGATCCCGCGCCAGCAGCTCGACCAGCTCGCCGACGCCGAGGTCCGCTTCGTTCCCGACCGAGACGAGCTTCGCATAGCCCAGCCCCCGCGCCGCGCCGCGCGAGAGCACGGCGCCGAGCATCGTGCCGCTTTGCGAGATGATGCTCGTCGTTCCCGCGGGCGGCGCATCCATCTCCAGCACCGCGTTCACCGTGAGGGCCAGCCGGCCGGGGATGTTCACCACGCCCATGCTGTTCGGGCCGAGCACGCGCACGCCGAGCGCCTTCGCGCGTGCGACGAGCCGCCCCTGGCGCGCCGCGCCTTCGGCGCCCGCATCGGCGTAGCCGTCGCTGTAGACGCTCAGCACCGGTATGCCGCGCCGGCCGCAGTCCTCAAGCGCGCGCTCGACCGCATCCCCCGGCGCCATAACGAAGACGTGCTCGATACCGTCGGGCGCATCGGCGAGGCTCGCCACCGCGCGCTCGCCGAGCACCTCGGCGCGGGTCGGATTCACCGGCACCACGCGCCCGGCATAGCCGTGCTTCTTCAGGAAGCGCTGCGGCCGCGCGGTGTTCTTCGCCGGATCGCCCGAGGCGCCGACGAGCGCCACCGCGCGCGGCGCGAACAGGAACCGGGCGAGCGTCACACGAGGCCCAGCTTCGCCTCGCGCTCCAGCCGCCGCAGCCGATCGAGGAGCCGCCGCGCGCGATCCTTGCCAAGCACCGGGCCCGCGAGTTCGAGATATTTCTCTTCCAGCTGGCGGTCGGAGAGCGGCGCCTCGGGATCGCCGATGCGAGTGGGCTGAAGGAACTCCTCGCTACGCCCGCCGCGGGTCGCGAGTCGCACCCGCGCGGCACGCTGCTGCGGGAAGGCCGCATCCAGTTCCGGATCGACCGCGACTTCTACGCGGCGCATGAGGTCGCGCGTCTCGGGGTTCGCGATCCGCGCCGGCTCGAAGGCGGCGAAGCGCACGTCGCCGTGCGTGAGCGCGGTCGCGACCACGTACTTGAGCGAGAAACGCGCCTCGGCCGGAGTTTGCGGCTCTTCGTACCCCGCCACGTCGAGCGCCGCGCGGTAGGTGCCGACCCGCACGCGCTCGATCTCGCCCGCCGCGATTGCCATCTTCGCTTTCAGCGCGATCGCGCCGTCGATCGCGGCGAAGGTGTGCCCGCAGCACGTATGGTTCTTGACCGTCATGCGCGTGATGTGAAAGTCCTTACCCAGCGTCACGAGCGCCTGGTCCCAGTCGGGACCCCGATTTTCATCCGACCCCATGGCGCGGCCGAAACCGGCCTCGCCCTCGATCACATCGAGCGAGCCGATCACGCCCTCGCGTGCGCCGAGCGCCGCGGTGACGCCCGCCTGCGCCGCGTGCCCGGCGTGCAGGGGCTTGGACATCGAGTCCATGCGAAACGCCTGCTGCAGCCCCGCAGCGAAAGTCGCCACCGTCGCGAGCGCGTGCGCGAAGCGCTTGGCGTCGAGCTCGAGGACCTCTGCAGCCGCGGCGCAGGCGCCGAACGCGCCGATCGTGCCCGTGTTGTGCCAGTAGCGGTAATGCGCGCGGCCCATGGCGGCGGCGATCCGGGTCGAGATCTCGTAGCCGACGATCACCGCGCGCAGCAAGGCTTCGCCCGAGGCTTGGCTCGCCTGCGCGAGGGCAAGCGCGGCAGGAATCGTCGGCGCGCCGGGATGGTAGATACCGTCGCGAAAGATATCGTCGACTTCGGTCGTATGCGCCGCCGCGCCGTTGATGAGCGCCGCCGCACGTATCGTGGCCCGGCGGCCGAGAACGAGGCTTGCCTCGCCGCGATCGAGCTCGTCCGCGAGCGCGCGCTCGAGCAGCGCCGCGGGCGGCACCTTCGCCCCGGAGAGCATCGCCGCATAGGCGTCGATCACGGCGCGCTTGGCGTGGTGCAGGACTTCGGGGGGAACCGGCTGAGCGCGGAAGGTCCCCGCCCAGGCGGCGAAACGCTCGACGACGAAAGTCATCGACGCGCCTTCATGTCGCACCGAGCGTTCATCAGCGCCACTTTACCTCGACGTATGCACCGTGGAGAAACTTGACACGTTTACTCAACAATTGTAATCAATACCCATCGGCCAGATGCCATTGGGGGGCGGTGGCGTGGTTGGCGATTACCTTCACTCGCGTTGTGAACACCGGGTCGCGCCAGGCGCTGCCTGCCGATGAAACCCGAACGCAACGCGATACTTCCTTGGCTGGTCGGTCTGCTCGGCCTGGCCGCGGCCTACTTCGTTACGGGAAAGCTCGGCTTGCTGCTGGCTATCCCGCCCGGCTACGCCACTGCCGTCTGGCTGCCCTCGGGCGTTGCCTTGGCCGGCCTGCTCATCTTCGGGTATCGACTGTGGCCCGGGATCCTGCTCGGCTCGTTCCTGGTCAACGTCGACATTTCGTTCGACGGCAGCACGCTTGCGACCGCGGCGAAGTCGCTTGCCGTTGCGGCGAACATCTCGCTGGGCGCGTCCGTCCAGGGACTCGTGGGCGCTTTCCTCATCCGGCGCGTCGTGGGCTTTCCGACCGCGCTCGACAACGCCCGCGACGTCGGATGGTTCTTGTTGCTGGGCGGGCCGGCCAGCTGCCTGATCAACGCGAGCTGGAGCACGGGCACTCTATATTTCGCCGGCTCGATCTCGGGGCAGGAGCTCACGTTCGGTTGGCTGACTTGGTGGGTCGGCGACGTGATCGGGGTGCTGACGGTCGCCCCGCTTGCGCTCACGCTCGCCGGCGAGCCGCGCGAGATCTGGCGTCGGCGCCGGTTTACCGTGGCCATCCCGCTCGCCATCACGTTCGCGCTATCCGTGGTGTTCTTCGTCCAGGCGAGCGCATGGGAGCAGGCCCGGGTGCAGCGCGAATTCGTCGACGACGCGAGCGCGATCCGGGATCGTCTGCGCGGCAGCATCGAGCGCTATCTGGATGTCCTCAATGCCGTGGCCGATTTCCACGCCTCGTCCATGTCCTTCCGCGCGCGCGATTTTCGCGCCTTTGTCGCCGGTCCCCTATCTCGCTATCCCGGAATCCGCGCGTTGTCGTGGAATCCGCGCGTCCCAGCCGACGAGCGCACGGCGTTCGAGGCAGATATCCGACGTGAGGGGTATGCCGCTTTTCGCATCACGGAGCGCGATGCCCAGGGCCGCCTGCGGCCGTCGCCGACGCGTGCCGAACATGTGCCGGTTCGCTACATCGAGCCTTACCAAGCGAATCGCCTCGCGCATGGATACGACGTGGCCTCGGACGACACACGCCGCACCGCGCTCGCCGAGGCGCGCGACACGGGTCACGCCGTCGCGACCGCCGCTATCAAGCTGGTGCAGGAGGACCAGATCGGCGCGAGTTTCCTCGTCTTTCTACCGGTCTATCGGCAAGCGACGGCTCCCCCGACGATCGAGCAGCGGCGGCGGCAACTCGTCGGCTATGTCACCGGCGTCTTTCGCGTGCACGACGTCGTCGACGCCGCCATCGAGGGAATAGACCCGAGCGAGGTGGTGGTGGAGCTCTTCGACGCGTCCGCCGAGGCGCGTGAGCGCCTTTTCGCGACAGGCGAACCGAGCGCCGGTGGCGACGGTGTCGAGACATCCGGGGGCGCAGCGGCGATCGCCTGGGTAGAGACGCTCGAGGTCGCAGGCCGGGAATGGCTGCTGCGCGTGTCCGCGACGCCCGTCTTCGTCGCCGCCCACCGAAGCTGGCACGCGTGGAGCATGCTCGTTGCCGCCCTCCTGTTGTCCGGGCTCCTGGGCGCTTTCCTGCTCGTCATCACCGGGCGCACGAGCCGGCTCGAGTCGATGCAAGACGAGATCCGCCAGCTCAACGCCGAGCTGGAGCAGCGCGTGCGCGACCGCACCGTGCGGCTTGAGGCCGCGAACAAAGAGCTTGAAGCCTTCTCCTACTCTGCGTCGCACGATCTGCGCGCGCCGCTGCGCGCAATAGACGGCTTCAGCCACATACTGCTGAACGACTACCGCGACAAGCTCGACGACGCCGGCAAAGAAGCGCTCGCCCGGGTGCGCGGCGCCGCGCAGCGCATGGCCGCGTTGATCGACGACTTGCTCACCCTGGCGCGGGTCACGCGCACCGAGCTCGCGCTGGAGGAGGTGGATCTGAGCGCGCTCGCCCGGGAAATCCTCGATGCTTTGCGCGTCGAGCACCCCAATCGGAACGTGAGCGTTGACATCACGCCGGGCCTGAAGGTGCGCGGCGACCCGCGCTTGCTGCGGGTCGCGCTCGAGAACCTGCTGGGTAACGCGTGGAAGTTCACCAGCCGGCGCGAGGAAGCGCGCATCGAATTTGGCCGGCCAGCAAACGCACCCTCGATGGACGGTACGGCGGTACTTTGCGTGCGCGACAATGGCGCTGGGTTCGATATGAAGCACGCCGACAAGCTATTCACGCCGTTCGCGCGGATGCATCGGGCCGAAGAGTTTTCCGGTACCGGCATCGGCCTGGCCACGGTGCAGCGCGTCGTGCGCAAGCACGGCGGACAGATCTGGGCCGAAGCCGCTGTGGACCAGGGCGCGGTGTTCTTTCTCTCGCTGCCGCACGCGCCGCAATAACGTGTACGCTTGCGCCCCATGCGCGCCCGTCGCCTTGCGCCAAGTCCGACGCCATGAACGTCTCGCAGCTCATCGTCGGCTACCTCTCGGCGCTCGGCGTGCGCCACGTCTTCGGCTACCCGGGAGACCCCTCGGTGGAGTTCCTGGAGGCGGCGCGGCGCGCAGGGCTGGATTTCGTTCTCGGTCGGCGCGAAGCGACCGCCGGCCTGATGGCGCAGGCCTACGGCCAGCTCACCGGGCACCCGGGCGTGTGTCTCTCCACCCTCGGACCGGGATCGTCCAATCTCGTCAATCCGGTCGCGAACGCGTGGCTCGACCGCGTCCCGCTGCTCGCGTTCTCGGGGCAGATCGAGACCCGCCGCGAGCCTTTCTTCACCCACCAGGTGCTCGATCACACCCGACTCTTCTCGCCGGTTTGCAAATGGGCGACCGCGATCCACCCGCACACGGCGGCGACCGTCATGCGCAAGGCGATCCGCGTCGCACTCGCCGAGCGTCCCGGATCGGTGCACATCACGACCGCGGCCGACGTGGTCGGCGCCGAAGCGAAGGACGACGAGATCGCCCTGCCGCCGCTCGCGGCGCACGAATTCCCGCTCGCCTACGGCGCGGGACTGGAAGAGGCGCGCGCGCGAATCCGCCGCGCGGCGCGCCCGATCATTCTCGCCGGCATCGCCGCCGCGCGCGCCGGCGCGACGCCTGCGCTCGTGCGCCTGGCCGAGTCGCTCGGCTGCCCGGTCGTCTCGGCGCCGATGGCGAAGGGCGTGTTCCCGGAAGATCACGC
>JBFGLA010000164.1:0-6354 GCA_041576355.1 Burkholderiales bacterium | reverse complement strand
CGCACGAGCACCGGCTGGCCGGCCGCAACCCCCAGGTCGCGCATGAGCTTCGCGCTCAGCCAGGCGCGCGGCGGCTGCGCGTCGCGGGTCCTCTGCAAGGAAGGCGCTCGCCGCACGAGGGGATCGGCGAAATAGATCGGCACATCGGCGATGCGCTCGATACCCGTGGCGGCGGCAGCCGGCGAAGGCGCCCAATCGATCCGGTTGGAGAGCCGCGACGCGACGTCCCGGCCCGCGAGGCATTCCTCGCGCACCTGTTCCGCGGTCTCGTGCTCGAATCCCGCGAGCCCGGCGAGGCCCCCGAGCACCCGCAGCACCTTCCACGCCGGCCGGGCATCGCCCAGGGGCGGCACCGCGCCGTTGAAGCTCTGCACGCAGCCTTCGGTATTGACGAACGTCCCCGCAGTCTCGGTGAAGGGCGAGACCGGCAGGAGCGCCTGCGCGTAATCGTGCGCCTGGTGGCGGAAGGCCGAGAGCGCGACGACGAATCGCGCCTCGCCGAGCGCCGCCATCGCCCGCTGCGGGTCGGCGCAATCGAGCTCGGGCTCGGCGTGCAGGAGCACGTAGGCCCGGCGCGGCCGTGCGAGCATCTCGGCCGCGTTCGATCCGACCGGCAATCCCGCGAGGTGGCCGCCGACCGAGTTCGCCGCCTCGCCGAGTACGCCGAGCTTCGCGCCGAGGGACTCGGCAAGCGCTTGCGCGGCAGCATGCAGCTGCGCGGCGGCGGGATGCTGGCGGGCGAAATTGCCGAGCAAAATCGCCACGTTCTTGCCGGACTTGAGGCTCGCGCCGATCGCGCCGTCGGCGATGCGCGCAAGCGCCGCGGGCAGCTCGCTCGGGGGAACGATGACCCTGTTCGCGACCGGCATCAGCAGCTCGTCGTCGCAGGAGTGCAGAACGTTCACCTGCGCGCCGCGCTTGGCCGCCTGGCGCAGGCGATGGGCGACGAGCGGATGATCCTTGCGCAGGAACGATCCCACGACCAGGACGCGGTCGAGGCCGTCGAGATCCGAAATCGGCATGCCGAGCCAGGGTACGCCGCCCAGCTTGCCGTCGGCGGAGAAGTCCGACTGCCGCAGGCGGAAATCGGCGCTGCCGCCGAGCCCTTGCGCGAGCCGCCCGGCGAGGTAAAGCTCCTCGAGCGTCGAGTGCGGGCTCGCGAGAACGGCGGTATCTGCCCCAGCCTTACCAAGCTCGGCCGCGACATGCTCGAGCGCGGTCTGCCAGTCGACTTCGCGCCATTGCCCGTCGCGCTTCAGCATCGGCCGCGTGAGCCGCTCCGGGGAGTTCAGCGCCTCGTAGGAAAAGCGGTCCTTGTCCGAGAGCCAGCACTCGTTGATCGCTTCGTTCTCGAGCGGCAGGACCCGCATCGCCTTGTTCTGCTTCACCTGGACGACCAGGTTCGATCCCAAGCTGTCGTGCGGCGAGACCGACTTGCGCCGCGCCAGCTCCCAGGTGCGAGCGCTGTAGCGGAAGGGCTTTGAGGTCAACGCACCGACCGGGCACAGGTCGATCATGTTGCCCGAGATCTCCGAATCGACCGTGCGGCCGACGAAGGCGACAATCTCGGCGTGCTCGCCGCGGTTGATCATGCCCAGCTCCATGACCCCGGCGATCTCCTGACCGAAGCGCACGCAGCGCGTGCACTGAATACAGCGGCTCATCTCCTCGGCGGCGACGAGCGGCCCGATGTTCTTGGACAGCACGACCCGCTTTTCCTCCTGGTAGCGCGAGTCGCCCTTGCCGTAGCCCACGGCAAGATCCTGCAGCTGGCACTCCCCGCCCTGGTCGCAGATCGGGCAATCGAGCGGATGGTTGATGAGCAGGAACTCCATGACCCCGTTCTGCGCCTTCTTCGCCGCCGGCGAGTGCGTCCAGACCTTCATGCCTGCGGCGACCGGCGTCGCGCAGGCCGGCATCGGCTTGGGGGCTTTTTCGATCTCGACCAGGCACATGCGGCAGTTGGCGGCGATCGAGAGCTTCTTGTGATAGCAGAAATGCGGGACGAAGATGCCGAGCTGGTTCGCGGCGTCCATCACCGTCGCGCCCTGCGGCATCTCGATCGGCTTGCCGTCGATTTCGAGTTTGAGCGAGCTCATGGTCTAGGCCGCCTTCTCCAGGGCGCGCGCGCCGAACGCCTGCTCCGCGCCGATCCTGCCCCACTTGGGCTCGACGTCAGGACCCGTCACCAGGCAGCGCTTATGCTCGATGTGATGCTCGAACTCGGCGCGGAAATGCTTGATGAAGCTCTTGACGGGCAGCGCGGCGGCGTCACCCAGGGCGCAGATCGTGCGCCCCGCGATGTTGTCCGAGACGTTGTCGAGCAGATCGAGGTCCTCGGCCCGGCCGGTCCCAGTCTCGATGCGATGCACGACGCGGTAGAGCCACCCGGTGCCTTCGCGGCACGGCGTGCACTGACCACACGACTCCTCGAAGTAGAAGTAGGACAGCCGCTCGAGGGCTCGCACCATGCACGTGGTCTCGTCCATGACGATCACCGCGCCCGATCCGAGCATCGAGCCGGCCTTGGCGATCGAGTCGTAATCCATGTCGGTCGCCATCATCACGTCGGCGGGCAGCACCGGCATCGACGAGCCGCCGGGAATCACCGCCTTGAGTTTGCGCCCGCCACGCACGCCGCCCGCCATCTCGAGAAGCTGCGCGAACGGCGTCCCCAGCCGCACTTCGTAGTTGCCCGGACGGTTGACGTGGCCCGTCACCGAGAAGAGCTTCGTTCCGCCGTTGTTTGGCCGGCCGAGGGCAAGATACGCTTCGCCGCCGTTGGCGATGATCCAGGGTACCGCGGCGAAGGTCTCGGTGTTGTTGATCGTGGTCGGCTTGCCGTACAAGCCGAAGCTCGCCGGGAACGGCGGCTTGTAGCGCGGCTGTCCTTTCTTGCCCTCGATCGACTCGAGCAGTGCGGTCTCCTCGCCGCAGATGTAGGCGCCGTAGCCAGGGTGCGCGTACAGGTCGTATGCGAAACCCGACTTGAGGATGTTCTTGCCGAGGTAGCCCGCGTCGTAGGCTTCCTTGAGCGCCTCCTCGAACTGTTCGTAGACCTCCCAGATCTCGCCGTGGATGTAGTTGTAGCCCGCGGTCGAGCCCGTCGCGTAACCCGCAATGATCATGCCTTCGATGACCGAATGCGGGTTGTAGCGCAGGATGTCGCGATCCTTGCAGGTACCCGGCTCGCCTTCGTCCGAATTGCACACGATGTACTTCGGGCCCGGGTGCTGGCGCGGCATGAAGCTCCACTTTAGGCCGGTCGGGAACCCGGCGCCGCCGCGGCCGCGCAGCGCCGACTTCTTCACCTCCGCGATCACGCTGTCCGGAGCAACCTTGTCGGCGAGGAGCTTCTTCAGCGCCGCATAGCCGCCGCGCTTTTCATAATCCTTCAGGCGCCAGTTGCGGCCGTCGAGGCCCGCCATCAGGATCGCGTCCGGTCCGTAGTCGAGCATGTCAGGCCTTTCGCGCCAGCTCGTCGATGAGCGCGTCGATACGTTCCTTCGACATCGAGTCGCACATGCGCTTGTTGTTGACGAGAAGCACCGGCGCCGTCGCGCACGCGCCCATGCACTCGCCCTCCTTGAGCGTGAACATGCCGTCCGGGGTGGTCTCGTTGAATCCGATGCCGAGCTTTTCCCGGAGATAGTCGGCGGCAGCTAGCGATCCCTGCAGGCCGCACGGCAGGCAGGTGCAAACCGAGACCTTCCAGGTTCCCGCCGGCTTCAGGTTGTACAGGTTATAGAACGACGCCACCTCGTACACCGCCACCGGCGGCATGCCGAGATACTTCGCGACAAAATCAAGGGTTTCGGTCGAGAGCCAGCTCTTTTCGTCCTGGGCGACGATCAGCGCCGCCATGACCGCGGACTGCTTCTGCTCCGGCGGGTATTTCGCGATCTCGCGATCGATCTTCTTGAGCGACTCGGCGCTCAGCGTGCCCGCTTGCGTCAGCGTTTCGCTCATCTGTCTACGTCGCCGAAAACGATGTCCAAGGTGCTGATGATCGTGACGGCGTCGGCGAGCATGTGGCCGCGCGCCATCTCGTTCATCGCGGAGAGGTGGCAGAACGCCGGCGAGCGCAGCTTCATGCGGTAGGGCTTGTTCGCCCCGTCCGAGATGAGGTACACGCCGAACTCGCCCTTCGGATGCTCGATCCCGGCGTACGCCTCGCCCTCGGGCACATGCATGCCTTCGGTGAAGAGCTTGAAGTGATGGATCAGCTCTTCCATGCTGCCCTTCATCCCGACCCGGGGCGGCGGCGCTACCTTGCGGTTGTCGGTGATGACCGGCCCGGGATTCTTGCGCAGCCAGTCGATACACTGCTTGATGATTCGGTTCGACTGGCGCATCTCCTCGATGCGCACCAGGTAACGGTCGTAGGTATCGCCGTTCTTGCCGATCGGGACGTCGAACTCGAGCCGGTCGTAGACCTCATAGGGCTGCTTCTTCCTCAGGTCCCACGCCACCCCCGAGCCGCGCAGCATCGGTCCCGTAAAGCCCAGGGCGAGCGCGCGCTCGGCCGATACGACGCCGATGCCGACCGTCCTTTGTTTCCAGATGCGGTTCTCGGTCAGCAGCGTCTCGTAGTCGTCGACGCACTTTGGAAAGCGCTCGGTGAAGTCCTCGACGAAATCGAGCAGCGAGCCCTGCCGGTTGCGGTTCATTTCCCGGATCGCGCGCTCGTTGTGGATCTTGGACGCCTGGTACTGGGGCATCGTGTCGGGCAGATCTCGGTACACGCCGCCCGGGCGGTAGTACGCGGCGTGCATGCGCGCGCCCGACACCGCCTCGTAGCAGTCGAGCAGGTCCTCGCGCTCGCGGAAGCAGTACAGGAACACGGTCATCGCGCCCAGATCGAGCCCGAGCGTGCCTAGCCCGAGAAGGTGGTTCAGGATGCGCGTGATCTCGTCGAACATCACCCGGATGTACTGCGCGCGCAGCGGCACCTCGACCCCGAGCAGCTTCTCGATCGCCATGACGTAGGCGTGCTCGTTGCACATCATCGACACGTAGTCGAGGCGGTCCAAGTAAGGCACGTTCTGCAGGAAGGTCCTCGACTCGGCGAGCTTCTCGGTCGCGCGGTGCAGCAGGCCGATGTGGGGATCGGCGCGCTCGACGACCTCGCCGTCCAGCTCCAGCACGAGGCGCAGCACGCCGTGCGCGGCCGGGTGCTGCGGACCGAAGTTAAGCGTGTAATTGCGGATTTCAGCCACGGGTCGACTCTTCCGCTTCGCCGTAGTGCTCGACCCGGACGATGCGCGGCGTGACTTCGCGCGGCTCGATCGTCACCGGCTCGTATACGACGCGCCTCTCCTCCGGGTCGTAGCGCATCTCGACATACCCGGAAATCGGAAAATCCTTGCGGAAGGGGTGCCCGATGAAACCATAATCGGTGAGTATGCGGCGCAAGTCCGGATGACCGGTGAACACCATGCCGAACAGGTCGAATGCCTCGCGCTCGTACCAATTCACGCTCGGCCAGACGTCGATCACGGACTCCAGCGCCGGGAAGGCGTCATCCGGACAGAACGCGCGCAGCCGCAGGCGCCAGTTATGCGTGATCGAAACGAGGTGGAGCACCGCGGCGAAACGCGGGCCGCCGTTCGGCCGGTCGCCGTAAGTCGAATAATCGACCCCGCACAGGTCGATCAGCTGCTCGAAGTGCAGTTCCGGCGCGTCGCGCAGGGTCCTGCACGTCTCGAGGTAGTGCTCCGCCTTCACCACCAGTGTCAGCTGGTTTGCATGCTCGGAGAGCGAGACCACACGCTCGCTCAGGATCCCTTTGAGCGCGTCTTGGAGTCGCTCCAGTTTCGGGGTCATCACGCGAGTTCGTTCGGGGCGGCGTCAGCGGACAATGGTGTTGGTGCGCCGGATCTTGTTCTGCAGCTGAACCAGGCCGTAGAGGAGAGCTTCCGCGGTAGGCGGGCAGCCCGGGACGTAGACGTCGACCGGAATGATCCGGTCGCAGCCGCGCACCACCGAGTACGAATAGTGGTAGTAGCCGCCGCCGTTTGCGCAGGTGCCCATCGAGACCACCCACCGCGGCTCGGGCATCTGGTCGTAGACCTTGCGCAGCGCCGGGGCCATCTTGTTCGTCAGCGTGCCGGCGACGACCATCACGTCGGACTGCCGGGGGCTCGGCCGAAACACAATGCCAAAGCGGTCCAGGTCGTAACGCGCCGCGCCGGCGTGCATCATCTCGATCGCGCAGCAGGCGAGACCGAAGGTCATGGGCCAGAGCGAGCCGGTGCGCGCCTGGTTGATGATCCAGTCCACCTTGGTGGTGATGAACCCTTGCTGCAAACCGCCTTCAGCGCCCATGCTCTACTCCCATTCCAGCGCCCCCTT
>JBFGLA010000163.1:0-6425 GCA_041576355.1 Burkholderiales bacterium | reverse complement strand
CTCGCGATCGAGGGCTTGAGCGCCGGCTACGGCAAGATGGAGATCCTGCACGACTTCAACCTGCAGGTCGGGCGCGCGCAGTCGCTGTGCCTGATCGGGCCAAACGGGGCGGGCAAGTCCACCGTGTTGCACTCGATCTACGGTTTCACGAACATCTTCGGCGGCCGCATCGCAGTCGGCGACGGCGCCGCGAAGAAGGACATCACCCGGCTCAATCCGAGCCAGAAGCTCGGCAGCGCGGGAATCGCCTACATCCTGCAGGACAAGTCGGTTTTTCCCGACATGACGGTCGAGGAGAACCTCTGGATGGGGGGCTACCTGCTCGCTTCGCCGGCGATCGCCAAGGAGCGCGCGGAAAAGGTGTTCGCCAGGTACGAGCGGCTCGCTGCCCGGCGCAAGCACCCGGCGAAAGTGCTCTCGGGCGGCGAGCGGCGGCTGCTCGAGATCTCGCGCGCGCTCGTCATGGAGCCCGAGGTGCTGCTCGTCGACGAGCCGTCGATCGGCCTGGAGCCGCGCTTCATCGACATGGTGTTCGAGATTCTCGGCGATCTGCAGAAGAAGGAGCACAAGACCATCGTCATGGTGGAGCAGAACGCGAAGCGCGGCCTGGAATTCGCCGACATCGGATACGTGCTGGTATCGGGCGAGATCGCGATGGCCGCGAGCGGCAAGGAGCTGCTCGACAATCCCGACGTCGGCCGGCTGTTCCTCGGCGGCTAGCCGAGGGACGGGGCGCGAGGGGCGCTCAGGCGGCGTCTCTCACCGCCCGGGGCGGCAGCCTCTGCAGGCAGCGCTGGATCCACAGCGCGGTGAGCTTCTCCTGGACGCTGTTCTGCGCCAGGCGCTGTTGCAAGGCGTCGAAATCAACCCGGTCGAGCGGCTGGTCCTGGTTGAAGCAGGAAAACACGTACGTGCGCTTGCCGGTCTGCGGATCGACGTGCGGCTGCAGGCATTGCGCGCAGATCTCCTTCATCATGCATTGCATCGGCGAATTGATCGAGCCGATCGCGCAGTGCGAGGCCTTGAGATAGGGCTTGAGCGCCTCGTGCCGGGCGCGCGCGACCGCGGCCATCATCCGGTCCGAGCCGATGGCAATGATCCGATCGGCCGCCTGGAATGGGATCGGCGGCGCGCCCAATGTCCCCGTCGCATAGGCAAGCATCGCCTGCACGATGTTGCCCACGAAGGCGCGGTCTTGCGGCCGGCGCGGCGTGAAACCGGGCGCTTCGTCGCAGCACCAGATCGTGACGTCTGCCGAAGCCTCGATGTCCTCGATCCGGTAACGGTCGGCAGCGTGCTTGTAGCCGGCGAAGTAGATCACCTTCGAGCCCGCGGCGCGCAGCGCGCGCCCGATCGAGAAGAGCACGGCGTTGCCCAGTCCGCCGCCGGCGAGGATCACGGTCTCGTTGGGCGGCGTCTCCGTCGGCGTGCCGGTGGGACCCATCAGCACGACCGGCTCGCCCGGCTCGACGTGCGCGAGCAGATCGGCCGAGCCCCCCATCTCCAGGGCGATCACCGAAATGAGGCCGTTCTCCTTGTCAACCCAGGCGCCGGTGAGAGCGAGTCCCTCCATCGCCAGGATCGTGCCCGGCACGCGCTTCGCCAGCGCCTCGAAGTTTTGCATGCGGTAGAACTGTCCGGGATGAAAGCGCTCGGCGGCCACCGGCGCGCGCAGGACGACTTCGACGATGCGAGGGGTCAGGCGCTTGACCGCGTGCACGACCGGCCGCAGATCGGAATTCAGCCGCGCGAAGAATTCGGCGTCCGCGGTTCCCGGCACGCGCGGCGATTGGGCGAGCACGTGGCTGACGACCGGGTAGCCTTGCTTGGCGCTGCCCATCGCCTTCACCACGTTGCCGAAGTACGACGGATGCAGGTCGCCGAAGAAGCTCATGAAGCGGCCGTCGGGCCGGCGGTGCAGCAGAACGTCGGCGCTCTTGGGCTTCGCGCTCGCTCGCTCGGGCTTGACCGGCATGCCGTTCTCGTCGCACGCCTGGAAGTACTTGCCGTCGAGCGCGAGACCTACGCCTTCCTCGCGCGCGAGCACCGTATTGGGCTGGGTTCCGGCCGCAACGAGCACCGTGCGGGCGGCGTATTCGACCTCGCCGCCGCCCGCAACGGAGAACTTCACCGCGCGCGCGTGTCCGTAGGCGTCGATCTCGATGCTTTGCGGCGCGAGACCCTCGGCAAAGACGATCCCCTCTTCGAGCGCTTTTTCCACCTCCTCGTGGTTGAGCGTGTAGGAAGGCGAGTCGACGAGCCGGCGGCGGTAGGCGATCGTGACCCCGCCCCAGCTCCGGAGCAGCTCGGCGAAGCGGGGGGCACGCCCTTCGCGCGCGGCCGCGGCCCTTTCGTCGCGGATGGCATGGGCGTGGCGCAGGAACTCGTCCGCGATCTCGGCCTCCTCGCCGCTCCATACCGCGCGCACCGCCGCTTCCCCCCGCTCGGCACACAGCGTTTCGTAGCGCGCGAGGAACTTCTCGACCTGGACGACGTAATAGGCGAGCGATTCGGTGGCCGTGTCGATCGCGGTCAGCCCGCCGCCGATCACCACCGCCGGCAGGCGCACCTGGAGATTCGCGATCGAGGAGGACTTCGCGGCGCCGGTCAGCTGCAGTGCCATGAGGAAGTCGGACGCCGCGCGCACGCCGCGCGCGAAGCCGTTGGGGATCTCGAGCACGGTCGGGCGGCCGGCGCCCGCGCACAAAGCAACATGGTCGAACCCGCGCGCAAAAGCGTCCTCCACGGTGAGCGTGCCGCCGAAGCGCACGCCGCCGAACATGGCGAACTCGCTGCGCCGCTCGAGCAGCAGCCGGATGATCTTGAGAAAGTTCTTGTCCCAGCGCACCGTAATGCCGTATTCGGCGACACCGCCGAATCCGGCCATGGTCCGCTCGTCGAGCGGCTCGTGGAGTTCGCGCACGTCCCGGATCGGACGCAACGGAACGCGCTTGCCGAGCGCGTCGACGCCGGAAATGTCCGCCGGCAGCGGCTCGATCTTCAGGCCGTCGACGCCGACCACCGTGTGGCCGTCGTTCAGCAAGTGGTGGGCGAGGGTGTAGCCGGCGGGGCCGAGGCCGACCACGAGGACGCGCTTGCCGCTCGGCGCTCTCGGCAGCGGACGGCGCAGGTCGAGCGGATTCCAGCGCGTGAGCAGCGAATAGATCTCGAAGCCCCACGGCAGCTCGAGCACGTCCTTGAGCGTGCGGGTCTCGGCTTGCGGGATGTTGACGGGGTCCTGTTTCTGGTAGATGCAGGACTTCATGCAGTCGTTGCAGATGCGGTGGCCGGTCGCCGCGACCATCGGGTTGTCGACGGTGATCATCGCCAGCGCGCCGATCGGCGCGCCGCGCGACTTGAGCAGGTGGAACTCGGAAATCCTCTCTTCGAGCGGGCAGCCGGCGAGCGGAACGCCGAACACCGTCTTCTTGAATCCCTCGGCGGGCGGCTTCTCGCGCAGGCCCGTGGAGCAGGAGTCCTTGCCCTGCTCGTGGCACCAGATGCAGTAGTTCGCCTGATCGAGCGCGCCGACCAGGTCGGTTCCCGGATCGGTCAGCTTGAAGCCTTCCCGACGACGCAGATGGCCGCTCCCCAGCGTGTGGCGCGCGGCTCCCTGCACGATCTCGGTGTGCAACGGCACGAGACGCAGGTAGTCCAGCTTAGCCGGCGCCTTGAACAGCACGCCCGCGCGGTGCTTCTCCCGCCCCTCGGGGGTGGAGGCCGCCCATGCCGCGTACCGCGCCGCGAGATCGAGCGCCTCGGCGTTCGCCGCTTCGTCCTTCTGCCAGTCGGTGACGTGGCGTGCGAAAGCCAGCTCGCTGAACGCCTCGCCGAACAGCGCCTCGAGCCGGCTTGCCGCCGCATCGGCATCGAGCAAGCGTACCTCCTCGGGTTTCACCTTGTGCAGCGCGCGGCGCTGCACGAATAGCCGCTTCACGGAATAAAGCGGCGCGAGTGCGTGATGCCGGGCGGCCAGGGCGTTGCGTTCGGGCTCGATCGCGAACAGCCGTGCGAGAAAATCCTCCAGGTGCGGCGCGAGCGCGATCAGGAGATCGGACTCGGCTTTCCTCGTCAGCGCGGCGGGATGGGCCCGCGCGGCAAGGAGCCGCTCGCGCAGCGCGGAGTCGGCCTCGCCGAGAAAACCGGAGAAAGCCGCATCGAGCCGAGCCAAGCCCTCACGCTGATAGAGATCCGGGATGCGAAAGCCGAAGCCGAGGTGGGTCATGCCAGATCTTCTTGAGCGTCGCGGCCAAAAAGGAAAAAATTATATGCGTTTACCGCCGCCTTCATGCGGACCGCATTGCCCGAAGCGACGCATCCGCCGTACTATCCGCGCTGCGAGTACGGTGATTGAAAGGAACCATAATGCAGGTCAAGGATAGCGTCTTCCTCGTAACCGGAGGTGCCTCGGGCCTCGGCGCCGCGACCGTCAGAATGGCGCTTGAGCACGGCGGCAAAGCGCTTATCGTGGACATGCAGGCCGATGCCGGCGCGAAACTCGCGCAAGAACTCGGCGCCAACGCGCGCTTCATCAAGACCGACGTGTCCTCGGAATCGGAAGCGAAGGCGGCGATCGATCTGGCGATCCAATCGTTCGGCGGGCTGCAGGTGCTCGTCAACTGCGCCGGGATTGCAATCGCCGAAAAGACGATCGGCAAGGAAGGGCCGCATGCGCTGGCGAATTTCGCGCGCGTGATCCAGGTCAACCTGATCGGCACCTTCAACATGATCCGGCTCGCCGCCGACGCCATGGCGAAGGCCGGACCGAACGCCGCCGGCGAGCGCGGTGTGATCGTCAATACGGCTTCGGTCGCCGCGTTCGACGGCCAGATCGGGCAGGCGGCCTACTCGGCATCCAAGGGCGGCGTGGTCGGAATGACGCTCCCGATCGCGCGCGACCTGTCGCGCAGCGGTATCCGTGTGATGACCATCGCGCCGGGCATTTTCGAGACGCCGATGCTGCTCGGGCTTCCCAAGGAGGCGCAGGATTCGCTCGGCAAGCAGGTTCCGTTTCCCTCGCGCCTTGGCCGGCCGATCGAGTACGCGCAACTCGTGAAAAGCATCGTCGAAAACGAGATGCTGAACGGCGAGACGATCCGCCTGGACGGAGCGATCCGCATGGCGCCGCGGTAGGACCTCGCTTATCGGGCCGATTCGGGCAGCGGCTGCTCGCGCAGCTCGGACTTGAAGAGCTGCGCGCGATCGACGTAGCTCTGCGCGACGACCTGGAGCAGAAAATCCCTCTCCTCGGGCTTCAGCTCGCGCACAATCTTGCCCGGCGAGCCGAGCACCAGGACGCCCTCCGGAATCTCCTTGCCCTCGGGTATGAGCGCGTTCGCACCGATGAGAGCGCCTTTACCGATCCTCGCTCCGTTCAGGACCACGCTGTTGATTCCGATCAACGCGCCGTCCTCGATGGTGCAGCCATGAATCATCGCCTTGTGCCCGATCGACACCCTGCGGCCGAGTGTCATCGGGAAACCCGGATCGACGTGCAGCACCGCGCCGTCCTGGATGTTGCTCGCTTCGCCGATGTGGATGCGGTCATTGTCGGCGCGTATGGTCGCGTTGAACCAGACGCTGACATCGGACTCGAGCACGATCGAGCCCGCGAGCGTGGCGTTCGGGGCGATGTAATGGCGCGCGCCGCGAAACTCGACGCGGCGCTCTCCCAGGGAATAGATGGGCATCGAAGGAAATCTCGCCGTGGCGCAAAGGCCGCTATCATAGCCCGTGCGGACGCGGGGTCCGGCGGCATCAAGGGCGAGAATTGAAAGTCATCGTACTGGGCGCGGGCGTGGTCGGCGTGACGAGCGCCTGGTATCTCGCCGAGGCGGGGCACGAGGTCACGGTGCTCGACCGCCAGCCCGGGGCAGGGCTCGAGACCTCGTTCGCGAACGGAGGGCAGATCTCGGCCGGCCACGCCGAGCCGTGGGCCAAGCCCTCCGTGCTGCCCAAGATGCTGCGCTGGCTCGGGCGCGAGGACGCGCCGATGCTGTTCCGCCCGCGCTGGGACTGGCGCCAGTGGAGCTGGGGCCTGCAGTTTCTGCTCGAGTGTTTTCCCGGGCGATTCGAGCGCCACGCGCACGAGCTGGCCGGGCTCGCGCTCTACAGCCGCGAATGCCTCGCCGCGCTGCGAGAGCGTACGGGAATCGCGTACCCGCGGCAGGCCACCGGTATCCTGCATTTCTGCACCGACGAGCGCGAATTCGAGGCGCTCGCCCGGCACGCCGAGTCGATGCGCAAGGTCGGCGTCGAGCGCGACGTGAAAACTGCGGCCGAGTGCCTGGCAATCGAGCCCGCGCTCAAGGAATCGCTCGCGCCGATCGCGGGCGGCGTGTTCGCGCCGAAGGACGAGTCGGGCGACGCGCTTGTCTTCACGCAGGAGTTGGCCCGGCTTGCGGCGGAGCGCGCGGTGCAGGAGG
>JBFGLA010000162.1:0-6484 GCA_041576355.1 Burkholderiales bacterium | reverse complement strand
TCTGCAGCACGCGCAGCATCGCGAGCCCGGCGATCGCGGCGATGAACGCGGGCGGGGTCGCGAGCAGCAAGTGGGTGAATACCGGGGAGAACAAGCCGAAGGCGATGGCAAGCGCGCCGACCAGGATGCCCGCGGTGTAGTGCCGGCGCGGGTCGCCGGACGAGGCGATGATCGCGTTGACCGGTCCGGTGAGGCAGGTGGAAACCGCGCCGACGAGTCCGCTTACCATGGCGCCGGCGCCGCAGGCGGCGGTGATCGCGTTGATCGGCGGCTGGTGCCCGGCGGCGCGCAGCACGGTGATGCCCTGGCCGTTCTGCACCACGAGCACCGTGACGGCGAGCGGAACCACCAGCTCGATCATCGCCTGCCAGGAGAATGCCGGCACGTAAAGGGTCGGACGGACCAGCGCGAGAACTTCGGTTCCGCCGGGCTGGAACCTGCCGAGCGCGGCGACCATGACGCCGCCGACGATCATGGCGCCGATGAGCGGCGGCATCAGGCGTGCGAGCCGCGGCAGCGTCGAGAATGCGAGAAACGCCACGGCCATCGGCGCCGCGATCCAGAAATCGTCGCGCAGCGCGTATATCAGGTCGAGCCCGAAGCGCAGGAACACGCCCGCCACCATGCCCATCACGATGGGCATCGGCACCGCCTCGGTGCAGCGCCGCACCCAGCCGCTCAGGCCGAGAACGAGCATGAGGAGCCCCGTGGCGAGGAACGCTCCGACCACTTCGGGGAAGCTGAGATGGCCGAGCGCGGGGCCGAGCAGCACCGCGCCCGGGATGGTCCAGAGGAAAACGAGCGGCTGGCGGTAGCGCCAGCAGAACGCGATGCTGATCAGCCCGTTCAGCGAAAACGCGCCGAAGAGCCAGGAGGCGAGGTCCGACTCGGCGAGGCCGGCCTGCGTTCCGACCGAAAGCAGAATTGCGACCGGTCCCGAGGCGGCGAAGATGAATGCGACTAGCCCGTTGACGGCGTAGGTGCCGCCGAAATCGGCGAATACCTGTCGCAGCGGTAGCGGCGCGGCGGCGGGTTTTTCGAGCGGCATCGGCTCAGCGGTCGCGCCGCGCGCGCCGGCTCATCGCGATTCGGGATCGAATCGCTTCGCGGCGCCGAACACGGGCTCCTTGTGCGGGATCGGCGGCAGCGCCCAGGCGCCGGTCGCAGGCGGGCGGATGTTGGCGTCGACGTGCACGTCGATGAGGCAGGGCTTGCCGAGCTTCACGGCGTGCTCGAGCGCGCCCTTGAAGTCCTGCGATTTCGTCACCGTCATGCCCTCGACGCCGGCGCCGCGCGCCCAGGCGACGAAGTCCGGGTTGTAGGGCTTGTGCTCGGGGCCGTGGTAGAAGCCGGTGCCGATCTCGCGCCCGTCGAACAGGCCGTACTGGATGTCGCGGATCGCCGCCCACGAGAAATTGTTCCACACCACCCACACCGCCGGGATGTTGTATTCGACCGCGGTGCACAGCACGTGCGGCACCATGGTGAAGCCGCCGTCGCCGCAGATCGCGACGCACGGCCGCTCGGGTGCGGCGAGCTTGGCGCCGAGGATGCTGCTTGGGCCGAATCCCATGCCCGAGTAGCCCCAGGTGTTGAGCATGGTCTGCGGGCGGCGCGCGCTCCAGAACTGCATGAACCAGTTGTGATGCACGCCCGAGTCGAGCGAGATGATCGCGTCGTCGGGCAGCACGGCGCGGCAGTCAGCGACCACGCGCTCGGGGCGCAGCGGCGAGGCGTGCGTCTCGAAGCCGGGACGGATGTACGACTGCCACTCCTTGCGCCAGGCCGCGATCTGCGCGTGCCATTCGGCGAGCCGCGGCGCGTCGCCGAGCCGCCGCTTGCCCAGCTCGGCGAGCAGCTGCTGCAGGAACGCGCGCGCGTCAGCCAGGATGCCCAGATCGGGAACGTAGTTGCGCCCGATCTCGGCGTGATCGACGTCGACGTGGATGAGCTTCGTGTGCGGGAAGTTCCACGAGTAGCCCGGCATCCACGAGGAAGACGACCGGTCGTCGAACCGCGCGCCGATCGCGAGCACGAGATCGGCGTGGCGCCCGGCCTGGTTGGCGGGGTAGGCGCCGTTGCGTCCGATGAACCCGAGCGAGAGCGCATCGTCCATGTCGAGGCAGCCCATTCCGTTCGGCGAGCTGATCACCGGGATCTGGAGGCGCCGCGCGAACTCGGTCAGCTCGAGCGAGGCCTCGGACAGTGTCACCCCGTGGCCGATGAAGAGCGCCGGGCGCTTCGCGGCGAGCACGAGGTCGAGCGCGGCTCGCACGTCGTCGGGCGAGGCGCCGCTGCGGCGCAGGTTGACCCCGTCCCACGCCGGCTCGAGATCGACCTCGGCCTCCTCGCGGAAGAGGTTGAACGGAACATCGACATTGACCGGCCCGGGCCGGCCGCTCGTCATCGTCGTCGCCGCCTGGCGCAGCGCGAGCGGCAGCATCTCGACCCGCGTCGGCTGGAAGCTGCGCTTCACCACCGGGCGAACGACGTTCGGGTAATCGGCCTGGTTGTGGCGGTTCAGCTCCTGGAACGGCCCGCGGTTGAACTGCGAAGTCGGCACGTTGGCGGTGATCGCGAGCAGCGCCGAGGAGTCGGTCTGCGCCACCGCGAGCGCCATGATGAGGTTGGCCGAGCCGGGGCCGGTGGAGGTGAGCGTGGCGACCGGCTGGTGCTTGACGCGGAAGTAGCCGTCCGCCATGTGCCCCGCGACCTGCTCGTGGCGCGGCGAGACGAGCCGCACCTTGTCCGCGACGTCGTACAGCGCGTCGAGCAGCCCGACGTTGCCGTGCCCGCAGATGCCGAACACGTAGGGAATCCTCTCCTTGACGAGGAACTCGGCGATCAGCTCGGCGCCTTTTCTTTTCGGCATCGTTCGACCCGCGTGGACGGATCGCGACATCATAGGTGCAAGCGCCCGCCCGGAGCAACGACGCCGCGCGGTCGTTTCGAAGGGTTAAGATGGCGGTCGGAGCGAAATTCTTTCGCAGGAGGCAGGCGATGCCGCGACACCCGAGCTACGTGCCGCACGGCGTGATCCCCGCCGTGTTGCTCCCGTTCCACGAAGACCTGTCGATCGACGAGGCGTCGTTCCGCGCGCACTTGCGCGACGTCGGCTCGGTCGCAGGCATCTCGGCGATCACGATCAACGCGCACGCGACCGAGGTCGCCTCGTGCACGTTCGCCGAGCAGCGGCGCGTGCTCGAGATCGCGCACGACGAGATCGGCGCGCGCCTGCCGCTCGTGAACGGCGTCTACGCCGAGAACGGGATCGAAGCCGCGCGCATCGCGCGCATGGCGCACGAGGGCGGCGCCTCCGCCCTGCTCGTGTTCCCCTCGGGGGTCACCACCTTCGGCCAGCGGCCCGAGATGGCGGTCGATCACTTCAAGCGCATTGCCGAGGTCACCGACCTGCCGCTCGTCGCGTTTCAGTATCCGCTCGCCGGCGGCCAGGGCTATCCGCTCGCGACGCTGGAGCGAATCGTCGACGCAGTGCCCACGGTGCGCGCGATCAAGGACTGGTGCGCCAATCCGCAGCTGCACGAGCGCCAGATTCGCGCGCTCCAGTCGCGCACGCCGCCGGTCAACGTGCTCACCACGCACAGCGCCTGGCTGATGAGCTCGCTCGTGCTGGGCTGCAACGGGCTCCTCTCGGGAAGCGGATCGGTGATCGCCGACCTCCAGGCGCAGCTCTTTCGCGCCGTGCAGGCGAATGACCTCGCCGCGGCGCGGCGCATCAACGATCGCATCTGGCCGACCGCGGAGGTTTTCTACAGCGAGCCCTGGGTCGACATGCACAACCGCATGAAGGAAGCGCTGGTGCTGCTCGGCAAGCTGCCGCGCGCGACCGTGCGCCCGCCGCTCGCCAAGCTCTCCGCCGCCGAGATCGAGCGCATCCGCCAGGCACTTGCCACCGCGGGGCTGCTCGCGGGCGGCGGGAAGGTCAAGAAGGTCGCCTGAAGCTCAGTCGGCTCTCACCGTGATCGTGATGTCGTCGCGGTAGGTCCCGGCCATCGCCTGCCCGAGCGCACCGATCGTGATCTGGATCGGGTAACGATCGCCCTGAAGCGCGGAAACCCCGCTGACTCCGTCGAGCTTGTCCTTCTTATCGGTCAAAGTCACCGGAATTCCGCGCACGCGCATCTCGTAGCGGATCGCGCTCGCTTCCGTCGGATCCAGGTGCTTCAGCGCACCGCGGTTCTCCGACTCGAAGATGATCTCGTAACCGGTGTTGTTCCTCACCAGCAGGTCGACCTGGGCGGTCTTGCCCTCGGTCAGCTCTCCCAGATCGAGGAACTGCGCGCGCTGGCTCGGATCGAAGGCCCCGCCGCTCGGCACCAGGGAAAGCTGAACCGCCGAGCGGATCTTCGTCCTGACACGGATCGATTTTGCGTCTCTGCGGGTATTGCTGTTCAGCGTTCCCTCGTACGCGGTGAGCGTGATCCGGTCGTCGTACTGGCCTCTCGGGACGAATTGATTCGGGGGAATGGCAACGGCGAATTGAAGCCGGCGCGTCTGCTTGCCTTTGGCGAAGCTTCCGCTGATCACCTCGCTTGCAGATGCTTGCGGAAGATCCTTGAGCACGGTCTGCAGACTGGACGAGTCATAGATCTGGTATCTGAGCACGGCGCCGTCGCGGCGCATGGTGCGATCGAAGCTGCCCGTCTCGCTCGCCGAGACGGTGACGAAGAAATCGCATGGATCGTCGTCGTGCTCGACTTCGAATTCCTCGATGACGACGTACTGGCTCGGTTCGAAGGGATCGTAGTCGTTGCCGCGGCTGGCGTGCAGGACGACGGTGCCGAGCTTCTTGATATCGAGCTCGCACCGGGCAAGGGCGAGATCCGGTACGCCCAGGAGCGCGCTCAAGGCGAGGGACGCGAGAACCCACTTCGACCGTGATGTGTACGTCATGGCGAATCTCCTGGGCCGTTCATTCTATCGGCCGCGCGCTCTTGGCGCGACCGCAGGCAGTTTCAGGGTGCCGATGTCGTAGGCCCCCTCGGCGTTCTGCGGAACGGTGAAACGTATGATCGCCGCGGGATCGAACAACATGCGCAGCTCGTATCGTCCCGGCTTGAATCCTTCCGCCCGGAAGCGGCCGTTGCGGTTCGTGAAGAGCAGCACCGGCTCGCGCCCGATCTCGTCGAGCGAGTGGACGCGCCCGGCCTGCAGCGCTACGGTGGCGCCTTCCGCGTCCTCGATCGCGCCGCTCACGAAGACCGTGGCGTCCGTTCCCACCCGGATCCGCGTCCCGCTCTTGTACGTCGGCTCCAAGGTGTAAACCGTCGGCCCCAGATCGTATCCGGGCGGCAGATCCGGCGCCTCGATCGTTACGTTGCGGCGAACGTAGGGCTGCAGGTCGGGCAGTACCGGGGGCCCCAGCCAATCGGTCTGCGCCTTGTAGGCGTCGTTGACGGGATCGACCCCGATCGTCTGTCCCGCCAGGTTGGGATGTCTCGTGATCAACGCGAAGCTGTTGGTGACCGGACGCGACACGCCGAGGTTGCCGTCGACGTAGACGAGCGCCGTGCCGAATCGCAGGTTGCTGCGGCTGCTGCGCCCGATCCCGTCGGCACGGGGCTCCTGCGCGGTATAGGTGGCGCTCGTCGTCGCCCGGTTGCCGATGTAGTTCGCGGTTCCCGTATAGGTTTCGGCCGTGCTCGTGCGTTGGGCGCCGGCGCTCGCGGAGACGCTGCCGACCGACTGGATGGGCGTGTAGCTCCAGTCCACGCGGTCGGTGTTGGACTGCGTGTCGCGCGTAACGCTCAGGGTCTGCTTCACCTCGCCCAGGGCCACGTTCAGGCTGAGGAATGCGCGTCGCTCGACCACTCCCGTGCTGCGCGCGATTCGATCCACGGAAACGCTCGCCGTGACGCCGCGCGCCACCCGGTAGTTGAGCGAGACGTTCTCGCTGTCGGAGTCGCGCCGGGCGCCGCGTCCGACGTCGTAGCTCGCGCCCAGACCGATCGACACGTCGCCCGAGAGCCGCTGGCTGTAGCGGGCCGAATAGGTGCTGGCGATGACATTGTCCGGAACGAGATTGCCGAGCGCGGCGAAGCGCCGGCCGGTGTATTGCGCCGAGAGCGACAGCGTGCGGTTGGCGCTCGCCGCGCCCCGCGTCTGCGAGTAGCGATGCTGGAGCCGGGCGGTGAAGTCGTTGCCCACGGCGTTCGTGCGGCTCGCGCCGAGATCGAATCTCAGCGTGCCGACCGGCGAGGCCCACAGGGTCTCGACGCCGATCATGTGCTGCTTGTCGTCCGCCTGGAAGTTCGATCCCAGCGTCACCGTGTCGGTCAAGCCAAAGCGGTGAAACCCGGTGAAGGTCGGAAAGCGGTCGTCGTAGGTCCGGCGCCCCCGCGCGCTGCGCGCAGGCATGCCGATCCCGACCGAAAACTCCTCCTCGCCCACGGCAAGGAGCTGGCTGTCGAAGAAGTAGGGAAAATTGAGCTCTTCCACGTTGCCGACATCGTCGGTGATGCGC
>JBFGLA010000161.1:0-6557 GCA_041576355.1 Burkholderiales bacterium | reverse complement strand
TGCCCGAGACGAAGGGCATCGTCGAGATCCTGCGCGAGTGGACCGATTTCCGCATCCGCACGGTGCGCCGGCGCACCGAGCATCGGCTGGAGAAGTGCCAGGAACGGCTGCACCTCGTCATGGGGCGACTTCTCGCGCTGGTCAAGATCGACGAGATCATCAAGCTCATCCGCTCCTGCGACGACCAGGCCGAGGCGCGGCAGAAGCTCCAGGCGAAGTGGAAGTTCACCGAGCGCCAGGCCGAAGACATCGTCAACCTGCGCCTGGGGCAGCTCACCAAGCTCGACGGCGTCAAGCTGAACGACGAAAGGAAGGCGCTCGAATCCCAGAGAAAGGAGCTGAAGACCCTTCTCGGCGACGAGAAGGAGCTGAAGAAGCTCGTCGTCGAGGAACTCGCCGAGGATGCGAAGAAGTACGGCGACGAGAGGCGCACGCTGATCGAAGCTTCCGAGCGCTCCACCATCGAGCGCACGGTTCTCGAAGAGCCGGTTACGGTGATCCTGTCCCGGAAGGGATGGATCCGGGCCCGCTCGGGGCATGAAATCGATCTCTCGACAGTCTCGTTCAAGGACGGCGACGGCCTGCTGCAGGCGCTCGAATGCAAGACCACCGATGCAATTGCGTTCCTCTCGGCGAAGGGGCGAAGCTTCACCGCGGAGGCGGCGAGTCTGCCCGGCGGGCGCGGCGACGGGCAGCCGATCAACACGATCGTCAACTGCGAAGGCTATGAGATCGTCTGGATGCGGGTCGGCGATCCGGGCGAGCTGCTGCTCATGCACAACAGCGCGGGAAACGGGTTCCTGTGCCGCCTCGGCGACCTCGCGACCAAGACAAAAATGGGCAAGGATTTCATGGCCGTGCCCGAAGGCGCGCGGCTGCTCGCTCCGGCGCGCGCGGGATCGCTCGAGCCGGAAAAAAAGGCGTTGCTCGCAGTGCTCTCGTCGGACGCGCGTCTGCTGCTCTTCCCCCTGGAGGAAGTGCCGCTGCGGCCGAACGGCGGCGTCGGCGTGCAGCTTCTCGCTCTTCCCGACAAAGTGCAGCTCGCCTCCGCGGCGGTGACGGACGGCAAGCGGCTCGTCGTCTCCGGAATCAGGCGATCCAAGCGCACCGAGGCCGAGCTCGACGCGAAGAGCCTCAAGGATTACATCGGCAAGCGAGCGCAGCGCGGACGGGTATGCGACGCCGGTTTCCGGCCCGATCGGATCGAATGAGAAATCGCATCTCCGGCGCGCTCGACTCACCCGGATGAAGAGAAACCGATCGCGCGCCGCGGCGAAGGACTTTCTGCATCGGTTGCGGGACGATCTGCGCGCCTTCGTCGCGGCGCGCGACTGGGACAAGTTCCATGCGCCGAAGAACCTCGCGACGGCTCTGATGGTCGAGGCGGCCGAGCTCGCCGAGCACTTCCAGTGGCTGAGCGAGGCGCAAAGCGCGCGGCTCGGCGCGAAGGCCCGCGCCGAGGTTGCCGACGAGCTTGCCGACGTCCTCATCTACCTCGTTCGGCTCGCCGACAAGCTCGACATCGATCTCGGGCAGGCCGCCAGGAGTAAGATGGCGAAAAACCGCGCCAAATACCCCGCTGCGCGCGTGCGCGGCAGCGCGAAGAAGTACACCGAATACCGGCGACGACGATGATGCGGCGATTGCGCACTTCGATCGGCGCGGGGAGCGGGCGATGACGCTGCCGCCCCCGCTAAGACCGGTCATCGCGCCGGCGGCGATCCTCCTCGCCGCCGCCCTGGTGCTCGCCGCCGGATCGCATTTTCCCGACACGCTTTCGGGCCTGCGCATCTACGCGCCCTTCGCGCTGCTCATTCTGGGCGCGGGTGCGGCGCTCTGGTTCAACCGCGGCCGTGCCTTCGTCGCGCTCGCGTCCTTGCTCGTCGCCTACGGAGGCTACCGCTACGCGTACGGCCTGGATCCTGCGGGCTTCGCCGAGAAAGCGGCGTATGCCGGGCTTGCCGTCTTCGTTCCGCTCAATGTTTTCCTTGCGCTCTTGCTGCCCGAGCGCGGAATCGTCCACCACGGCAGCTACCGCTGGCTTCTGCTCATCGCGGCCGAGACGCTTCTCGTCGCCTGGATCGGCGCCGCGGGCCGCAGCGATTTTTCCGGGGAATCATGGCATCGCGTGCTCGACCACTGGTCGCTGCGCGGGCCGCAGATGCCGTGGCTCGGGCGTATCCTCTTCGTTGCCGCGTTCGTCGCGGCGATCGCACGCGCCTGGGTCCGGCACACCCCGCTCGAAGTCGGACTGGCCGGCGCGTTGGTCGCGTTCTTCATCGCCTGCGAGTGGATGCGCACGCACGGCGTGCCGGGCGCGTTCGTTTCCGCGGCGGGGGTGATCCTCATATTCGCGATCCTGCAGGAGTCGCATCGGATGGCGTTCGAGGACGAATTGACGGGCCTGCCGAGTCGCCGCGCGCTGGAGGAGCGACTGCGGGGGCTCGGACCCGCGTACGCGATTGCGATGATCGACGTGGACCACTTCAAGGAATTCAACGACCGCCATGGTCACGACGTCGGGGACCAGGTACTGAAACTCGTCGCGGCGCGGCTCGAGGAGGTCGGCGGCGGCGGCAAGGCCTTTCGCTACGGCGGCGAGGAGTTCACCGTGCTTTTTCCCGGGAAGACCCTCGAGGAGGCGCTGCCGCACTTGGAAGCGATCCGGGCCGCCGTCGCGGATTACAAGATGGCGGTCCGCGGCGGCGACCGCCCGAAGGATCCGAAAGTCGGCAGCCAGCGCCGCGGGATCGATGCCGCGGCGAATCCGCCGGCGGACGTGCTCTCGGTTACCGTGAGCATCGGCGTCGCCGAACCCTCCGCGGATGGCGCGCGACCCGAGCAGGTCGTCCAGTCCGCGGACCGAGCGCTCTACCGGGCCAAGGAAGCGGGCAGAAACCGGGTGAGCCGTTGACCTCGACCGTCGGCCTCGCCTCCCGCACACCGTGAGCGAATTCGCGATCGATCTCGAGACTCTCCTGGGTCGCGCCATCCAGGCGGTCGAAGCGGAGGGGATCGAGCTGGCGGCCGAATTCCATCGTCCGGGCGGCCCGCGCGGCGCGCGGGCCAAGGCGCCGATAGACGATGAGATCGAGCATCGCTTGCGCAAGGCGCTCTGTGCGCTCCTGCCGTGCACCTTCGTCGGCGAGGAAACGGGCCGCTCGCCGGGGACGCTCGAGGGGTGGTACTGGCTGGTCGATCCGCACGACGCCACGAGCGATTTCCTGAAGCGCATTCCCGGCTCGGCCATTTCGGTCGCACTCATGCGCAGGACGCGGCCCGTGCTCGGGGTCGTGCACAGTCCCTTCGCGCCGGGCGGCGGGAGCGACACCTTCGCCTGGGCGGACGGTTGCGGGCCGATTCGCCGCAACGGCGCGCAGGTCGTCGCATCGCTCGCGGATAGGCGGCTCGCGCCGGGAGAAAGGGTCTGGGTCACCGCCTCGGCGGCGAAGCGCGCCGGCTTCTTTGAGCGCCGGGTGGCGCCCGCCTCGCTCGCCGTGCTGCCAAGCATCGCGCACCGCCTGGCGCGGGTCGCCGCCGGCGAAGGCGTTGCTACGCTCACGTTCCATCCCATCTGCGAGCACGACATCGCCGCGGGTGCTGCATTGGTCCGCGCCGCGGGCGGGGTCGTGCTCGACGGCTCGGCCAAGCCGATCGAGTTCAGCGAAACCGGGACCGGCCGATACAACGGATGCTTCGCGGGCGCACCCGAGGCGGCAGCGGCGCTCGCGCAAATCGACTGGTCGGCGCCGAGCTGAGCGGGTCGATTGCGCGGCTCAGGACGCGGGTTCGAGCCGCGCCAGCACGCCGTCCGAATCGTCGGTCAGGAGGTAGAGATAGCCGTCGGGGCCGCTGCGCACGTCGCGAATTCGCCCGAGCGTGCCTTGCAGCAAGCGCTCCTCGCGCACGATCTTCTCGCCTTCGAGCACGAGGCGCACCAGCATCCGGTCCCGCAACGCGCCGACGAAGAGGTCGCCCTTCCAGCGCGGAAACCGCTCGCCCGTATAGAAGGCCATGCCCGAGGGCGCGATCGAGGGGACCCACACGTGGACGGGCTGCGCCATGCCGGGCTTCGCCGTGCCTTCGCCGATCTTGGTGCCCCAGCCATAGTTCACGCCGTAAGTGATCACCGGCCAGCCGTAGTTGACGCCGGCGCGGATCACGTTCACCTCGTCGCCGCCTTGCGGGCCGTGCTCGTGCGTCCACAACACGCCCGTTTCCGGGTGCAGCGCCGCGCCTTGCATGTTGCGGTTTCCGAGGGTGTACTTCTCCGGCTTCCAGCCGCGCCTGCCGGCAAAGGGATTGTCGGCCGGCACGCCGCCGTCGTCGTGCACGCGGATGACCGATCCTGCGTGGTCGTCCGCTCGCTGCGCGCGCTCCATCTCGCCGCGGTCACCGAGTGTGATGTAGAGGAAACCCGTGCGGTCGAACACGAGGCGCGAACCGAAGTGCCGTCCGGTTCCACCTTTCGGGCTCTGGCGGAAGATTACCTGGACGTTTTCCAGCCGGTTGCCCGAGAGCCGGCCGCGCGCGACCTCGGTGCCGACACCGTCAGCCCCGCGCGCCGAATACGAGAGATAGACGAGCCCGTTCTCGCCGAAGCGCGGATGCAGCGCGACATCGAGCAGCCCGCCCTGGCCGTGCGCCGCGACTTGCGGAACCCCCGCCACCGGCTCGCGCTCGAGCCCCCCGTCTCTGACCACGCGCAGCCGTCCCGGCCGCTCGGTGACGAGCATTCGTCCGTCGGGCAGGAAGGCGAGTCCCCAGGGATGATCGAGCCCTTGGATGAGCGTCACGACGCGGAAGGTATGCGCCTCGCTGCGATGGACCTGAGCGCGCGACTCCGGCGCGCCGAGCGAAAGCGCCGCGATCAGGAATGCGCCCAGCGCCGCAGGCGCGCGAATTCTCGAGTTGGGATCAATCATCGAACCGCAGCCATTCTCGCAGGAAACGCCGCTGCGGTCAGCCGCCCGGGGGTCGGATCCCGATCTTCCCTTCTCAGTGCTGCGCCAGCGTGTACACCACGTACAGCGCGCCGATGTAGACCACCGGAATCGCGGGCGCGAGCATGCGCGCCTTCGCGTAGGCCGGCGACTGCACCGCCTTCCACACCAGGTAGCCCATCCCCATCAGCGCGAACGCGGCGATCGCCGCCGCGTAGTGCGCGCCCTCCATCTCGCCGAGCAGCGGCTTGTCGCTGAACAGGTCGGAAAACGACAGGATCGTCACGTTGAACGCGTTGCTGCCGTACACGTTGCCCATCGCGATGCCGTAGGACTTGCGCAGCGTCGCCGCCACGGTGACCGACGCCTCGGGCAGGGTCGTCACGATCGAAACGAGCAGCACGCCGATGAAGCTCGCGCTGATACCCGAGATCTCGGCGATGCGATCCGCGCTCATCGCGAGGAACCGACCCGCGATGATCACCACGACCACCGAGATGCCGAAGCCGATCCAGGCTTTGCGTGCGCTCCCGGTGGGCGCCGGGATGTCCTCGAGGTGCATGTGCGTCTGCCCGGCCTTGTAGACCATGCGCATGCCGACGAGGTAGGCGGCGAGGATGAGCGCAGTGCCGAGGCTCGTCGGCCCGAGCTTCACGTCGCCCGCGATGCCGAAAACGAGCGCCATCGCGACGAGCACCAGCCCGACCAGGATCAGCAGCTCGGTGTCTCGTCCCTGGCCGCCGAAGAGGTTGCCGATGCCGAAGGCGAGCCCGACGCAGGCGAGCACGAACACGTTCATCATGTCGGCGCCGAATACGTTGCCGAGCGCGAGCCCGGGCGAGCCTTCGAGCCACACCGCCGAGATGTTGACGGTGACTTCGGGGAGCGAAGTGGCGATGCCCACCAGCAGCGTGCCCACCCAGAGCTTGCCCCAGCCGGTGCTCTCCGCGAGATCGTCGCCGTAGCGCGCGAGCCCGATTCCGGCGGCCACCACGAACGCCGCGCTGACCACGAACACGAGGATGGCTATACCCAGACTTTCCATGAGGCTTGTCTCCAATATGAATTTGACGTTTTGCGGAATTGGGGCGGGCGGGGCTCCGCCTCAGCGATACAGCACGCCCGGCAACCACAGCACGATGCCGGGGAAGATGTAGACGATCACCATGCACACGATGACGATGTATAGGAAGGGCAGGCAGCCGCCGAAGATCTGCGTCAGCAGCACGTGCTTCGGCGCCACCCCCTTCAGGTAGTACGCCGCCATCGCCATCGGAGGCGACAGGAACGCGGTCTGCAGGTTGAGCGCCACCAGGATGCCGAACATCAGCGGGTCGATCTGGAAGTGCGAGAGCATCGGCAGGAAGATCGGCACGAAGATGATGATGATCTCGGTCCACTCGAGCGGCCAGCCGAGCAGAAAGATGATGAACTGCGACATGAGCAGGAAGGTGACCGGGCTGAGGTTCATGCCGAGCACGGTTTCCTTGATCAGCCCCTCGCCGCCGAGGTACGCGAAGACCGAGGCGAAGGTCGACGAGCCGACGAACAGCCAGCACACCATCGCCGAGGTGCGCGCGGTGAGGTACACCGCCTCGCGCACGCCCTGCCAGG